>JASHNX010000312.1 GCA_030041415.1 Candidatus Sulfotelmatobacter sp. | reverse complement strand
TGAATCGGAAAAGCCGGTCCATTTTCTGTGGACCACCAGCTACAACGGTTTTAGCCTCGCGGAGATCGACTATGCACTTGATCCACAGCCTGCCGACGCGGTCATGATTTTCGACTGTTGGACTCCGGCCGCCAACCGCGCTCGTTCATACTATGCAACGGCGATTCGACAAGCCGCTGCACAGCTACAGCGAGCTGGAAAAACGGCGTGGATTTTCAGCGGAGGCACTAACGTTTCGTCACTGCGGGGCATACGCAAGGCAGGATTCGCGTACCGCTTTTCCTTGGTCCGGCAGAGATGTTGCGGCAGGGTCAGAGTGACGCGCCGGGACTCCACGATCGCCACTCCCATTTTTTCAGCGCAAAATACAGTTCGTTCAGAGATTTCGCGAACTCACGACGATGTCGCATAGATGCGGCCGCGGAACCCAGGATTACCGATCGATGCCCAACCCAGGCTTTCCTGGCCCCAATAGAGCTTTCCCTGGAAATACACCGTCAACAATCTTGCCTTCGTCGACTACCAGCGTGCCTCGCACGAGCAGATAATGAACCCCTTCGCTCGGCTCCATTGGCTTCTGGAAGGTGGCTCGGTCGTGAATGGTCGCCGCATCGAACACCACAATGTCGGCATCGCATCCCTCCTGCAATCTGCCTTTATGGCGCGCCCCGGTTGTTGATCGTTCCAGCATCTCCGCCGGCATCAAAGTCATTTTGCGGATCGCGTCCATCAGTGTAATCGTTCCTTTTTCGCGGACGTATTCGGCCAACACCCGCGCGTAGCTTCCAGCATTTCGTGGATGGCCTTCCACGCCATCGCTCGCGATCATCACCAGAGGATTGGGAATTACCTGGTCCACAATTTCCTGGGTATTTGCATAAACCAATACCCACTGCGTTGCGCTGGAATTGTGCAATTCTTCGAAACGCTCCTTTGTGAGATGCTCGCCACTATCGGGCAACACGAGATCGCTGTAGCTGATCCCCAGCTTCTCCTGCCAGCCTGGATTAAAGAGCGCCGAGTTGATCGGAGTGATGCCTGCGATGTAAGGGTAGGCCTCAGTCGTGACATCGAGGCCCCGGGCTCGCGCTCCCGCGACCATCGAGAGGCATTCCATTGAGTCACGCAAGCAACTGCTGTTGATGTGCACAATGTGGAGTGAAGCCCCCGTGACCGCAGCCGCTCCAATGACCTCGCTGACCGCCTCGATGGAAGAACCGGGCTCGACCCGTCCAGCGCTGCGGATGTGCGTGTAGACTGGCAGTCCGCGCTCGGCTGCGAGCCGGAACATGTCAATCACCTCCAGCCGAGTTGCTCCCGGCGTGTATTGGATCCCCATACCAATGGCCAAGCCGCCGGCATCGAGCTCAGCTCGTAGCCTTCCTTCGATCGCTTCGATTTGTTCCGGCGCAGCCGGTTGATTGGTTGCTGGGCCGCTCTTCGGCAAAATCGTTCCCGCTGGCAATGGTGCGCCGAATACCGACGCCCGCGCCGCGACGTGGCTTGCCGACGTGCCATAGTTGATCAGAGAGTGCCCTTCCTTCTGTCTCAAGAATTGGGCAACGTCCGGCGCACCGATTTCGAGTTCCAGCGCAGTTGTCACTCCATCCAGCGCTTTCACTCGCTGGCTTGCCAGATCCTGGCCATGCTGGTGCAAGTCAATGAAGCCGGGAGCAACCACGAGTCCGTCAGCGTGAATGACACGCGCTGCGATCAGCTTTCCGGGAGAGATTCTCGCAATTTTTCCGTCTCGGATGCCGATATTCCGCACAGCATCGAGACCGGTTTCCGGATCGATGGCTCGTCCGCCTTCGATCACCAGATCGTATTGCTGCGCCGCGACGCCCGGCGTTAAGACTCCAATACAACCGAAGAAAAAGAAATAAAAAATCAGCTTGCGCATGCTCACTCCCGCTGTCACCGCAGTTAGCGATGATATCAACACGTGCCACGGAACCGCCCCCGCCCCAAGGTCACGCCGGACATTTGCCTCAGGACCGTACCCTCTCTAGAATGAAGGTTTATCCTCGATAATAGGCCGAGAAGCTTATGATTCATTTTCCGGTTCCTGAAGCTCTTACTTTCGACGACGTACTTCTCTTGCCGGCGCATTCCGATGTGGTCCCGACGACGGCGAATACGCAGACCCAGCTCACGCGCGAAATCAGACTAAACATTCCTGTCGTGAGCGCCGCCATGGACACAGTGACCGAGTCGCACATGGCGATCGCACTAGCGCAACAGGGCGGGCTCGGCATCATTCACCGCAACTTGACGATCGAGCAGCAGGCCAATGAGGTCGACAAAGTGAAGCGCTCGGAGAGCGGGATGATCGTCGATCCGGTCACGATGTCGCCGAACGACAAGGTCAGCGATGCGCTCGAAATGATGCGCAAATACAAGATTTCCGGCGTGCCGATCACTGAACAGGGAAAGTTGGTCGGCATTCTGACAAACCGCGATCTGCGCTTTGAGACGCGATTCGACATTCCCATCGATCGCGTGATGACCAAGAAGAATCTGATTACCGTCCCGGTCGGAACCACCCTCGAGGATGCAGAAGAGATTCTGCACAAACACCGCGTGGAAAAACTACTGGTGGTCGATGACAAGTACAACCTCAAGGGATTGATCACGGTAAAGGATATTCAGAAGAAACTGAAATATCCTAACGCGGCAAAAGATTCGCAGGGCCGTCTGCGCGTGGGCGCCGCCATTGGCGCGACCGGAGATTTCCTCGACCGGGCGCAGGAACTGGCCGAAGCCAAGGTCGATGTTCTCGCGATCGATAGCGCGCACGGACACTCCAGCAAAGTTCTGGAAGCAGTCAAGCTCGTGAAGTCGAAATTGCCCGAGATGCAGTTGCTCGCTGGCAATGTTGCCACTTTCGACGGCGCCTGCGAATTGGCGCGGGCTGGAGCCGATGGCATTAAGGTAGGCATCGGCCCGGGATCGATCTGCACCACGCGCGTGGTAACCGGCGCGGGCGTGCCTCAGATCACGGCAATTGCCGAGACCTTCCGCGCCACCAAGGATGCGGGCGTTCCGATCATTGCCGATGGCGGGATCAAGTATTCGGGCGACATAACGAAGGCCCTGGCAGCGGGTGCGAGCGCCGTCATGATTGGATCGCTGTTCGCCGGCACCGACGAAAGCCCAGGCGAGTTGATCCTTTATCAAGGCCGGTCGTTCAAGGCTTATCGCGGCATGGGATCGCTCGGCGCTATGGCGCAAGGATCGAGCGAGCGCTATTTCCAGACCGTGGAGAATGATTCGTCAACCGCGGCATCGGCGATGGAAGGCGAATCGAACCGCCTGGGAAAACTGGTTCCCGAAGGCATTGAGGGCCGGGTGCCATACCGTGGATCGGTCGCGATGATCATCTATCAGATGGTCGGCGGGCTGAAATCGGGCATGGGCTACTGCGGTTGCGCTACAATTGCGGAGCTTTTGCAGAAGACACGCTTCATTCGCATCAGCAGCGCCGGCTTGCGTGAAAGCCATGTGCACGACGTCATGATCACGCGCGAAGCTCCCAATTATGGAGTTGAGTAAAACTGCACGCTTGAACTCCCAACGTAACAACCTGTTGAAGGCGTGGATCGCAGCAATTTTGTGGCTGATCGTCATAGCCATCGAATCGACTGCCTACCTCTCGGCGCATAACACCAGCCGAATTCTCTTCCCGATTTTTCATTACCTCTTCGGTATGGATTGGGTGCGCTTCGAGGTCTGGCATTTCTACATTCGCAAAGGCGGACACGTCGTCGGCTACGCGATTCTGAGCATTCTGCTTTTCCGCGCGTGGCGAGCAACTTTGCCTTCAGCAAAAAACACAGATTGGACGCTGCGCTGGTCGGCAATCGCAGTCATCGGGACGGCCATCGTCGCCAGTCTCGACGAATGGCACCAGAGCTTCATCCCGTCACGAACGGGCAGATGGCAGGACGTTGTCCTTGACACCTGTGCGGGCGTCGCCGCCCAACTACTGATTTTGCTGTGGTGGAACCTCTCTGGAAAAAACAAAACAGGCATTGGGAACGGCCCCGGTGGTCTTCGTGGAGAGATCGCAGAACCGATAACAATCCTCTTGCGCCAGTAATAGAGCCCGGGGAGGCAAGCCGTAGCCGCTGATTCTCACTGCGGATGAGCGGAAGACGATGTTTCCGGAGTCCTCGCACCCTGCAACAACGCCGCCGCAGACAGAGCCAACACCCCTGAAAGATAAAATGGAATCGCCGCCCCGTAATGTTTCCAGAGTTCTCCGGTTATCAGGCTCGCCGCTAACGTAGCCACGCTGGTTACGAAGAAATAGATGCCCAGAGCGCGTCCCCGTACACTTTCGTCAACAGTCTCCACCACCAGGGCTTTCAGCACCGGCTGAGTAAGTGCATAGTAGAGGCCATAGACGGCCATCGCGATCCAGATCGCCATGGTTGAAGGCGCGCGTCCGAAGACGAGATAGACGGCGGCAAAGATGACGTATCCGATCGATGCAATCAGCCGCCGCGAAACGTGGTCGCTGAACCAGCCCGCAGGCCATGAGGCAAGCGTGTATGTGACATTGAAGATCAGCCCAAGCAGGGGAGCAAGAGCAACGGCGATGCCGACGTCGTGCGCTCGCATCACCAGAAACATGTCGCTCGAATTGCCTAGCGAAAAAAGTGTGACCGCAATCAGGACAATATGGAAATTGGCGGGCAAGTGAATCGCTATTTTGTTTTCTTCAGACCCTCGCCGCGCTGAGACCAAATCAGCGGACTCCCGCGAACTCCCATCCCTTGCCTTTGTTTCGCGAATACCTGACAGCGCAACCAAAACGCATAGCGCTCCAGGGACAGCGGCCGCCCAAAACACGTTGCGGAGTCCGGTGCGCGAAAGCAACGCAAGCGCAGCCAGAGGCCCCACCATAGCTCCCGCGGAGTCCATCGCTTGAATCAGTCCATAGGCCGACCCGAGACGATTTTTCGCGACCGATTCGGCCACCATTACATCCCGTGGCGCTCCGCGAACGCCCTTGGCCAGACGATCGGCAAAGCGAATCAGCAGAATCTGCGGCCATCCGGTAACAATCGCTAGTAGTGGCTTGACGGCATTCGCGACGAAATATCCGCCGACGACCACCGGCTTGCGGCGGCGAATGTGATCGGCGAGATAACCCGAAAACAGCATTGCGAAGGAAGAAACGCTTTCTGCAATGCCTTCGATCAATCCCAGTTGTGCCGGCCCCGCCCCGAGTGAAGTGAGAAACGCGGGAAGCACCCAGTAGGCCATCTCGGTAGCTGTGTCATTGAAAAATGACGTGATACCGAAAACGTAGACGTTGCGCGGCGTGGAGATTTCGCGCTCGGCATTGGGCTGGGGCATGAAACGTTTTTACCACAGCGGTGACGGAGGCGCGGAGAACACGCGGCAGCTGTTAGGGGGCAAGGAGTTATTGGTGATTTGTCAACAACTTTCCCACCTCCGGAGCAGCAGCGCTTCTTGAAACGGGTCCCGATCCGTCGCGCCAAGAGCCGAAGCGCCTCCTCAGAAGAATGGCGCCCGCAAACAGTCCGAGCGAAAGGACGCCTGCCCATTCAGCAATCTTGCCAACTCTCTCGTTCCGGCGCTGAAAATATTGAGAGGTGTCTTCATAGCTCAGGATCGTGACTCCATCCCGTTGAAGTTCCCAGAGCCAGTCAAGGTCTCGCCCGAAAGGGTCGTACTTCACATGAGCAATCACGTTGTCGCCTACGTGCAGGTGCATGATTTGGGGAACGTCGCTACTCAAGTCATCCTGAGTCAGATGATGAAGACCATCGCTCGCTCGGATGAATATGTGCAGCTTCGTCCCCGCTTTTCCCGTGACCGTCATTCGCGGAGCGCCCTCCACTGACCCGGCCACAGGGTGAAGATCGCTCTTCTTCGCCAGATCGCAATTCGCAGCGAATGGCAGGCCAATCGCGCTTACCGCGAATATTGCAGCATAGACTAAACACAGCGCCGGTAAGTCGCGCCGAGTTGGCTTACGTCTAGCATTTTCCGGCATGGCTGCAAAAGCTTCCTTTCTCCCAAATGCTGAAATTGAGCCTCGCCGGTTCTACTGTTAGACCGCACTTTATTCGCTGGAGAACTGGCGTTACAGACCGGGTAATGAACGCTATTGCCCAGCGTGACGAATCGGCCCTCGGCCTGACAAACTGACAGCTACCCTCAGTACATCGCGTCGTATTTTGTCACGACCCACTGCCCGTTTTCGTTTTCGGTGGTGACCGTCATCTGCCCGACATAAGTCCCGGGCTGGCCGGCGGCATTGAGGCGTTTCGCGCTGTAGTGGAGAATCGTCAGCGGCGGCGCATCTTCCCACTCTGCCAACTGCCAAGAGACCAAGGGATGCTGTTCCTCGGATTTGCAGATGAAATGGGCGTATTTCTTGTGGTAATCGTGCTCCCATTGGGAGAGCAGCTCGTCGCAGCGGCCGTCGCGCAGCTCGCGCAGAAATTTGTTGGCGCTGTGCTCGATGGTGCGATCACGCAGAGGATTCATCGTGATGGTGAGCGGCAGGCCGGTCAGGGGGTCGCGATCTACCGAGCGCGCGAGGACCGGCCCTTGGTTGCTCAGCCACCAGATGTAGCCGAGAAATCCAAACACCAGCAGCACGCCCACACTGACGGCGATAGCGATCTGTGTGCGAGTGAACCCCATCTGATGGGAAGTTTATTAGCATGGCAACTCGAGGCAAGATTACCGGAGAGAGACGCGGAAGGACATGTACGGATGGGGCGGGATAGTCGTGACCCTAATTTTCGGCCGAACTTTTCCGCAGAGGCGAAGACGCTTACTGCAATCCCTCCACCAGATACAAATCCGATAGCAGCCGCCGATAGCCGTAGACGTACGATTTGCCGTCTGGTGTAGGCAAGACAGGACCGACAAATTCCACACCGGCCGGATCAGGCGGCATCAGTTGCTTCCACAGAGTTCGATTCCCGCTGGCAAGTTCCAGCCGGTAAACTTTTGCGGGCAATTCGCCACCCTTGTAGACGTACAAAGACTTCCCGTCAGGCGTCCATGCGATCGGCATCTCGCCCGGCTCTAATCCTTTGATCGGTCGAGCGTCTCCGCTCGGGATGGGAAACAGATAGGCCTTCCCGTCTGGGCCGACTGCCGCGGCCATGCCGCCGTCAGGCGACAAAGCATATGCCGACCCGTCGGTCCCTTCCGGAGAGATCGGGGAAAACTTGTCGCTATCGATGTCCTGGACGTAAAGCCGCAACCCATGATTCGGCTCGATGCCCGCAATCAGCAACCGCTTACCATCCAAAAACCAACGAGCGGCGTTGTGGATAATATCGTGTCCCTTCAAATTGCGCGGCTCGCCCGGACCGGTGGGCAGAAGGAACAAGTCGGTTTGTTTGTCACCACGGCAAGCAAGCGCCCAATCCCCGTCCGGCGAAAGTGCAAGAGACTGCCCGTCGCCCAACCGCACGGCCGGCGCTCCATCTGTTTTGCGCAGGTAAACCGCATAAGTCGGGCCGCCAGCTTCACCCTCTTCACGAAATAACAGCGCTTGGCCGTCATTCGAGAGCGTGACTGGATAAGACCAGTCGAGCCAGGTGAAATCGCGCTCCGTTTTATCTTCCTCGCGGCGGACAATCAATCCGCGCCGCCAGCTGTCCCGCGCGAGCAGAACCCGCCCGTCTGGCATGACATCCTGCAGCGTCAGGTCAGCCGGAACGCGCGTAACCAGCCGTTCATTGCCCGAGAGCGGCACAGCAAAGATGGAGCGGTCGATCCCGATCAGCGTCGCAGTGACCCACACTTCATCGCCTTTCGGCGACCAAGCCAAGCCGACCGCGCCGCCCCCGTAGCTCTGACTGATATTTCGCTTGTTACCGTTGCGGTCGACGACTGCCACCCCGCCGATCGAATCGCCTTGGATGGGATGATCGATAAACGCGATCATGTCCCCTTTGCGCGAGATGCGCGGGTGGCTGATCCAGCCTCCGGTTTCGTACAGCACTTTACCGGGCGGATACTCGAGTCGATTGCGGCCATTGAAATCGCGGACAATCGCCAATTCCGATCCGTCGGGAGACCAGTCGGCCCATTGGATATTTTCTAGAACTTCGCGCGGAGCCGCACCGCCAAGCGGCATTCGAGCCAGCGTGCCCGTGTAGACCTGAGATTTTGTTTGCTTGCTCCGCAACAAGACCGCCATCTCTCCCGTGGACGAGATGGCCAGGATTTCAGCGCCCGGAACTCCAACTGGCCTCGACTCTGGCGTGCCATAGCGCGTGCTGAAAATCTCGACCGGCCCGCCCTCCCAGGCCGCGCTGTAGATGATAGTTTGGCCGTCGGGGGCAAATCGCGCCATACGAATCGAGCCGCGGCGGTACGTCAACAAATGATATGCAGGCGATACGTGCAGTCCCGGGCCTCGAAACAGAAGAAAGGCAATGACAGCCAGCGCAGCCGCCAGCGCGGCTCCGAGGGCAATTACGGTGGTTCGTCGTCGGACTTCCGGAATCGCTTTGATTCCTGACGAACTGATTCCGGATGAAGGCGCGGCTTGCACGGCCGATGCGGAGACGCCGGACGACGATCCGGTCCCGATTTCCGGCGCAACTGGAGATGAAATGCGTGAGGAATCCTGTTGGCGCTTAAGCCGCCGGAGATCGGTGCGCACCTCAGCGGCGCTCTGATAGCGCAGCTCAATATCCTTTTCGAGAAGCTTGCCGATGATCCGCTCAAGCTCGGCAGGAATATCGGGATTCAGGCGAATCGCTGGAGCGGGAGCACGATTCAAAATGGCTTCGGTGATCACTCCCGGGGTTTCGCCGCGAAACGGCAAAATTCCGGTAGCCATCTCGTAGAGAACAATTCCGAACGAAAAAAGATCGGTGCGCCCATCGAGTTCTTTGCCGCGCACTTGCTCGGGAGACATGTAAGCGACCGTTCCGAGCGCCGTGCCGGGGCTGGTGAGATCGAGACTGGCGGCGTCAGCCAGCGTCTGCGAATCGCCGCTGACCGAACTCGCCCGAACACCCATTTTCGCGAGCCCGAAGTCGAGAATCTTCGCGTGGCCGCGCTTGGAAACAAAAATATTCGCCGGCTTGATGTCGCGGTGCACAATTCCTTTGCTGTGCGCGGCGTCCAGCGCGTCGGCGACCTCGATGCCAATTCCCAGCAGGCGATCGGTCTCCATGGGCCGCGGGCCGATAAGGTGCTTTAGCGTGGAGCCGTCGAGGTACTCCATCGCAATAAATGACTGGCCCTCGTGATTTCCGATTTCGTAAATCGTGCAGATGTTGGGATGGTTCAGAGCAGAGGCGGCACGCGCCTCCCGGCGGAAGCGCTCGAGTGCCGGTTCATCGTGCGCCAGGTCGTCAGGCAGGAACTTCAA
>JASHNX010000036.1 GCA_030041415.1 Candidatus Sulfotelmatobacter sp. | reverse complement strand
CGAAGTAAATCAAATCTTCTTCGAACGATCGGCCCTGCGCAACGATCTCACCTCGCGCGTTGAGCACGATGCTCGAACCATCGAAAACCAGACTGTCATTGCCGCCCACCTGATTGACCATCGCGACCGGAACCTTATGTTGCCGAGCGATCGAGGCCAGCATGTCACGCCGCAGTTCCCGTTTGCCGATCCAAAAGGGCGATGCCGAAATATTCAAAACAATATTCCCGCCTGCGCCAATCAACTTCTCGATCGGATCAACCGTGTAGAGCCGCTTCGGCCAGAACAGCTTATCGTTCCAGGCGTCTTCGCAAATCGTGAGCGCAACTCTTTCATCGCGCAGCGAAAACAGGCTCTGGCTCTTTGCCGGAGCGAAGTTGCGCATCTCGTCGAAAACGTCGTAGGTGGGCAACAGCATCTTCGACTGCAGGAACGCGATTTTCCCTTCCTGCAAAAGCGCGGCTGAGTTCATCACCGACTTGCCGGTTTGGGATTCCGCAGGAGTGACAAGTCCGCAGATCACCGAAATTCCATTCGTCGCGGCGGCGATCTGTTCAGCCGTGTCGCGGTTGCGAGCGACGAACGATGGCCGCTCCACCAGATCGCGTGGCGGATAACCGCAAACCGACAATTCCGGAAAAAGAATCAGGCTCGCACCGCCGGCCATGGCGCGGCGCGAAAATTCGATCATCCGGGAAGCATTGCCCGAAAAATCTCCGACCGTGGGATTGATCTGCCCAAGCGCAATCTTCACATGATTAGTGTAAAGGCCGGAGGAAGTACGGGCCAATACCCGCCGTGGAACTGCGGTTATCTCAAACCCTTGTCATTCCGACTGGAGCGGGAGTCCCAGCGGTGGCGAGTGGAGGAACCTTTTCCGCTCGCATCTCACATCGGCTTCGCAGCCGCCACCGCGGCAACTGAACCAGCCGAAGCGGCGCTTATTTCTCGCTCGCGCGCGGTGGCAGGTTCGGAGATGGGAGTTTTCAGGCACAATTCCACGGCTTCCGCCATGCTTTGCGCTTCCTGCTCTTTGGTCGTGACCCAGCTGTTAAACCTGGCTTTGTCGCGAGCCAGAGCCTCCATGTTGCGGCTGATGCGCGCCGTGTAATGCGCCTTGATGCTCTCCAGTTCCGCCTGAATGTGACTGATTTCTTCAGCCTTGCGTGCCCATTCGGCTTCCGCCTGCTTCTTCTGCTCACTTTCGTAGGAGTCGAGCGCGCTCTGCCGCGACTTCGCATCGCGCTGCACCTGTTCGATCGTGACCCCTGCCGCATCCAGAGCCATCAACAATGCGGCCCGCTTGGTTTCTTTCGACAGCCCGCGAATATGTTCGCTGTTCAGCATCTCGACTACTTTCGTCACGCTGTATCCTTTGCGCGGGCTGACAATGCCGGCCGTGCGATAAATATCTTCCATGGGCAGCAGCTCGACCTGGAATGCTGGCACCTCGCGCGCAGTGATGGTCGCGATCTTTTCCGTGCTTACAGCTGACTGAGATAAAAGCATACGATTCTCCTTCGCGCTCGGGCTGTTCCTGCTTTCGTCCTGGTTCGGAGATTCCTCTGTCGCGGAGTTCTCTTTTTCGCTTGCGTCCTTCTCGCTTATTGAGGAATCGTCCCGCTTGTTGTTCCAGGGCGCTAGTCCGAGCCATTTGCGTGCCATAGATTTCCTTTCTCGACCGGGAGTGTTTTGCGCAGAAAGTTCGTCTTCCCGGAGTTTAGAGTGCCGGGAGACTGCGAGTTCCTCGCGTCCCGAGTTGCGCGGACGTCCCTGCCGACTTACTTGCCGCCGCGAGAACTGTTGCCCAGTGGCTTCCTTTCCATCGCCCTCGGGCCGAATCGTTTGCGGCAGGGGCAGCTGCATTAAACTCACCGACTGCAGCAGCGGGTTGGCTTCGACTCTTTTCTCGACTTCTTTCTGGATTTCCTTCTGGACTTCGGCAAGCGCTCGATGTCCCACGGCCGGGTTCCGCTGTCCACTCCCGCTTAGCCGGGGCAAAACTCTCGCATCCGCGACTTGTTCGTCGATATCATCACTCGCGTGCGCACTCTTGCCGCTTGAATTCGCACGCGCATCAGCGGCCTCGATCCCGTCACTTTTGGCCGCATCGTTCCCATCCTGCCGCTGGATGCCCACTACAAATTCTCGGCCTTCCCGACGGCAGTACTTAGCGATGCCCTCAAACTGCTCGAAGCGCCAGCGAATTTTCAACTGCGATCCAGTCGCAATTGGCGCTTTAACTCGGATTCTCGCGCCGCCCACAGATTTATCTTCCATGCAAGCGCGGCTCCTCTGCAGAATTCCACCCTCCTGCCACGACACGTCCACCAGAATCATTACCGGCGTGCGCAGCTCAGGCATACCTGCCGCCATGAGAAATTTATCGGCAGCAAGGTAAAGGAGTTAAGAAACTAAAGAGTTCCCGATTGCGGAAGGCCGGAAAATGCATTCCCAGTTCCGAATGGCCGTGGTCTCGCGGCGCGCTGTCTGATAATCCGATTGCTGCTCTAGCTACTCTCCGCCTCCTGGAAAGACCGTGTGCTTCGGCTCCGGCGCCGGTGTGGCGCCTTTCTGATCCCGCCACAGAATTTCGTTTAATTTCGCGGCATCGGCCGCATCGGGGTGGGAGAAATCCATTTTGGCCGATTCGCTTGCGCCAGTGGCGTTACTCCGGTTGGTTTCGTAGATCAATCCATTGTTAAGATTGCGGCGATCAGCGCGGAACGCAGGCTGATCGCCAGGGCCTGAGAACATCGGAACCATAAGTGGCGCGTAGGCGTCGTTCTGATTCATGGGAGGCAGGCCGAGCAGCACCTCCATGGTATGCATCATATTCACGGTTGTGTAAAAGCCATGTTCGACATGAGGTGCGCTCGCCGATCCCGGTGAATATTTGCTGATCACAAAGCCGATCGAGCGGTGAGCATCGACGTGATCGCCGCCATCCTGAGCGTCATCTTCAAGAATGAAAATGGCCGTGTCATCCCAGTAGGGGCTGTGCGAAACGGCCTCGACCACCCGGCCGACGGCAAGATCGTTATCCGCCACCGAAGCCGCCGGGCGTGGATGACCGGGGCGCGTGCCGCCCGTGTGATCGTCTGGAAGATAGAGCAGCACCAAGGCCGGGAGCTGAAACTGCGCGCTTTCGTTCTCCTTGCGGGCGCGCACATAAGCACCGAATTCATTGAGAAATTCGTCCGCGCGGAGTTGATCTGGATAATCGGTATTGAAATCGGGAAAGAGCGGATCGAAATGATCACGCAATACCGCCTTGGTCGCCTTGGTTTCCTTGAACAGCGGCACAGCCCAGGGAAATGGGCTTTCGCTTCCGTGAGGATCGCCCACATTCGATTCCAGTTGCTCGCCCTGGTGAACCTCTGTCCGCGGACAGGGAGCCTCGAGCCCCGAAGGAGTTCCCTGCTCCGGCATTTCAGCTTTGCGGAGTTTGTTGCACCACTCGGCGTCAACGAACTCGCCGTAGTCGCGGTAGCTCAGGCCGCGCCGGTCGAGATTGTCCCAGATAAACCCGGTGGAGGGATCGTCGATATCAGATTCGTGATGGTCCAGCGCGTACTCTCCCGCGACCGCACCCTGGAAATCGTAGGTTCGCTCCTTGCCGCGGTAGGCGATCTGCCAGGTTTTTTCGTTGTAGTCACTGGTGATCGCAGCGGTCGACCATTGATGGCCATCACCCGAAACCTCTCCGCTATCGTAGAAATTGTCCAACACGCCAAACTGCAATGCCAGCTTGTGCTCGTTAGGCGTGATGTCTTCGCCATAAAGCGTCAGCGTCGAATCGCCGTTACCAACCTTCGCGTCGCCTGCCTTGAGATCGCCAAAAATCTGATCGTAGGTGCGGTTTTCCTTGATCACATAAATCACATGCCTGATCGGGTTTCCGCCGCGAGGGAACTGAATAATTCCGGGATTGCTATGCAACAGATTGTCGCGTTCGACGGTTTGCGTCAATTGTTCGAGGTTCGCGAGAGTCGATGATATGTTCAGCCGCGCTATCGATCCATACAACAGCGTTGGGATGTAGGGATGCTCGTGATGACGGATCTCCCAAGGCGTTTCGCCCTTGCCCGGATTCGGCGCGGTGCCGGTTCCCTTGGCAGTTGCGATGAGTAGATCATTGTCCTGAACTGCGAGCGCGCTGGGATACCAGTCCGTTGGGATAAAGCCAAGCGCAGGTTTGGCGTTTTCGGCGCGCGTATGAGGAACATTCCTGATTAAATCGGAGGTATCGAACACCGCGACTGCATCCGAGGACGAATCGGCCGCAAACACGCGCTTGCCATCGCCCGTTTGCGCCAAGGCGCTGGGATAAGTCCCGGGATATTCTTGGTTTCTTACGACGGTACTGAACAGCCCCACCATTTCACCGTCGTCAGTTGAGACCGCCGCAACCGCATCGGCGTTCGACAGCGCCACATAGAGCAGCTTCTCATCCGGACTGAGAAGCATGGCCGTCGGATGCGAGCCAGGTGCAATCCGGCTCGCCGGTTGTTGCAGTTTGATCCAGCGGACGACTTTGCCGCCGGTCAAATCCAGTTCCGCCACCTGCGAGGCATTCCACAGGCTGCACCACGCGCGTCGGCCATTACCCGTTACAACCACAGTGTATGGAAACGACGAGGGCACCAATTCGTTGGTGCTCAAATCGAAGCTTTCCAGGATTTTCCCGTTCGCGATATCCAGCAGCACAACATTGTCTGAAAGATTATCGGCCACCAGCAGCCGATCGCCGCCCTTTCCGCGAACTAAGGCTAATCCTGCGGGATAAGGGATCGCAGTTCCCCGTCGCGTTTTGCGCAATTCGATCGCGACTTTCTTCCCAGGTGCGAGCACCTGCGGAGCGATCGCGATGAATCGCTCAGGCGAAACTCTTCCGTTGGTGAACCGATACACCGCAACGCCGTTTCCAGTGTCTCCCGGCTTCTGCCCCGTGGGATCTGTCACTGAGCCCACTGACGCATACAGGCGCCTGCCATCCGAACTGAAAATCAGACCGAGAAAATAAGTCTGGTGCACGTCCTCGCCAAAGCGTTTGTCGGGAGAGTCGGAAAGCTGGTTATTCTTGAGATCGAGTACCGAAATCGACTGCGTCGCCAAATCTTTCTGTGTGCCATAGCCATCGTTCAAGAGTGCAGCGTATCGTCCGTCAGGACTGATTGCTATCGTGGCGGGAAAACCGTTGGTGCTTCCGATGCGTCCGGGGGACGGAACGGTCAATACTTTGCTGGTCGGCAGAGAGATCGCAGTCTGACCGGGCGAAAGCTTGCCAGACCCACTTTCCTGAGCGCTTATTACAAACGAGACGGCCAGAAATGCCACTACCCAAAATTGGCGGGTAATTCGGGGCACAAGACCTCCGCAGAAAAGATGACGCTCAACAAACAATTTAGAAGAGACGAGACTAATCGATCAGGGTATTCGGGTCAAAGAATTCGGCTCGTCCAGACTCAGTCGAGTCCGCCCGACGCGCGCACAGGTCCGGGATGGCCGGGCGCATGTTCGGCATGCTCCTCTGCGTTCACGTTATGCCGCACATCAGAGCCTTGCACCCAGAAAATTACGTCTTCCGCAATGTTCGTCGCGTGGTCCGCGACCCGCTCCAGGTTGCGCGCAACCAGCAGCGCATCAAGCGCCTGCCGCACCGCTTCAGGGCGCTGGTTCATGGTTTTCACCAGCTGGATGAACGCGTCGTCCTTCATGCGGTCGATCACATTATCCATTTCGAGAACAGCTTGGGCGAGTTCAACTTTTCCTTCGATAAACGATTCCAACGATCTGCGAACCATCGCACTAACCGCCGCGCCCATGCGCGCTATATCGACCGGAAGATCGACCACCGGAAGCTCGATCATGTCCATCACGCGCTCGGCAATGTTCACTGCTTGATCGCCGACCCTCTCGAGATCGGAATTGATCTTGGTCACTGCCAGAATAAAACGCAGGTCTACCGCCATCGGCTGCTGCATGGCGAGTAAGTCAAAAGCCGCCTCATCGATTTCTCGCTCCGAATCGTTGATTAGGCTCTCGCCTTCCAGAACCATCTGGCAACGATTCAAATCGCGGTCCACATACGCCTGCCGGGCTCGGTCCACGGCTTGTTCCGCGAGCCCACCCATGCGGAGCAGTTTCTGCCGCAGATCGTCCAACCCTTGTTGAAACCGAGTTCGCATTCTTCAGAACCTCTCTTAATTTCGACTCGTCCTCGAAATCCGGATTCCCGAAATCCCGCTTATCCGAACCTTCCCGTAATGTAATCTTCCGTCTTCTTATCGGAAGGCTTGGTAAAGATTTTTTCCGTCTTGTCGAACTCAATCATCTTGCCCAGCAGGAAGAACCCGGTAAACTCAGCCACTCGCGCTGCCTGCTGCATGTTGTGAGTGACTATAACGATGGTATAGCGCTCTTTCAGCTGAAAAATCAATTCTTCGATCTTGCCCGTCGAAATGGGATCCAGCGCCGAGCACGGCTCATCCATCAGCAGCACTTCCGGCTCTACGGCCAGAGCGCGCGCGATACAGAGGCGCTGTTGCTGCCCGCCGGAGAGGCTCGCTCCCGATTTCTTGTGAATGTGATCTTTCACTTCGTCCCACAGAGCGGCAGAATCCAGAGATTGATGGACGATTTCGTCCAGCTTTGCGCGGTTGCCAAAACCATTGAGCTTCAGCCCAGACGCCACATTGTCATAAATCGACATGGTGGGAAACGGATTGGCTTTCTGAAACACCATCCCCACCCGCCGCCGCAGTTGCGTGGGCGATGTGCCGTTGTAAGCGTCGATGTCACCGATGCGCACGCTGCCGGTCACTCGCGCGTCCGGAATCGTTTCGTGCATGCGATTCAGGCAGCGGATAAACGTCGATTTACCGCAGCCCGAAGGCCCAATCAGCGCAGTAGCGTGGTTAGCGGCAACCGACAAACGAACGTCGTGCAGAGCCTGCGTCTTGCCGTACCAGGCGTTCAGATGTTCGACTTCGATCCCGACTCCCATAAACTATGCCGCTCCAAAGGTGCCGCGCCGCACCGCAATGCGCACGGCAGCCACTGCACTGACAATCAGAACGATCAGCACCAGCGCTCCCGCCCACGCCTGCCGGTGCCACTCATCATAAGGAGAAATTGCATAACTGAAAATCTGCAGGGGCAGCGCAGCCGTTGGCTGGTTAATGCGCAGATTCCAGAATTGATTTCCGAATGCGGTAAACAGCAACGGCGCGGTCTCGCCGGCAACTCGTGCAAATGCCAGCATAACACCGGTGATCACTCCCGAGGTCGCTGTGCGCAATGTAATCGAAAGCGTCGTCCGCCAGCGCGGAATTCCTAGCCCATATGCCGCCTCGCGCAAAGCCCTCGGCACCAGCAGGAGCATTTCCTCCGTAGTGCGGGTGATAGTTGGAATCATCATGATTGCCAGTGCAACTCCGCCCGCCAGCGCTGAGAAATGACGCTCCGAAAGCACCACGATTGCATAAGCGACAATTCCCACCACAATCGACGGCACGCCGTTGAGCACATCGGCTGTAAATCGGATCGCGTCTCCGAAACGGTTGCGTCCAAACTCGGCAAGATAAATCCCCGCCCCGATTCCCAACGGGACTCCAATCAGGCTCGCGATGGCAAGAATCAATCCCGAACCAACGATCGCATTCGCCATCCCTCCGCCCGCTTCTCCCACCGGCTTCGGCGTTTGCGTAAGGAAAGCCCAATTGATCGAGCCGATCCCGCGGTATACCAGGTAGGCAAAAATAGCGAAGAGCGGCGCAAGGACGATAAGCACAGTCAGAACAGATGCCGCTGTCATCATGTGGTCCACGATGCGCCGCCGTAACGCAATCGGCGGAACGTGGTGCAGCGTGGGCATTGTCGTGTTCTCAGGCATGTGTGCCCACCGCCTGGCCGCGGGTAACACTCCAGACCAGCAATCTGGCTAATGCGTTCACCACAATTGTCACGAGAAATAGCGCCAGTCCGATCTCAATTAGAGCGGAAAGATAGACGTCGCCTGTCGCTTCGCTGAATTCGTTCGCCAGTACGCTCGCCATGGTATAGCCGGGGGCGAACAGGGACTTCGCAATCTCCGGCCGGTTTCCAATGACCATGGTGACGGCCATCGTCTCGCCTAGAGCGCGCCCTAAACCGAGAATGATTCCACCCACAATTCCCGCTC
The DNA here is from genome assembly GCA_030041415.1 of Candidatus Sulfotelmatobacter sp. GTDB lineage: Bacteria > Acidobacteriota > Terriglobia > Terriglobales > Acidobacteriaceae > Sulfotelmatobacter. The sequence goes on along the minus strand of JASHNX010000036.1, from coordinate 1,854 downwards.
TCGCGTTCCGCAGCACGCCTACGCGAATCATCTCCCAGCGGGTTGCGCCCAAAGCCAAAGCCGCTTCGCGCTGATGTCGCGGCACCACCATCAACACCTCGCGGGTGATGGAAGAAATGATCGGAATGATCATAATGGCGAGAATGATCGCCGCAGCCAGCATGCTGATGCCGTACGGCGGACCGTCAAAAAACCCGGTCCAGCCCAAGGTTCTAGCGAGAAACGGCTCAACGTAATTGCTAAGAATCGGCACCAGAACAAAGATCGCCCACAATCCGTACACCACGCTCGGAATCGCCGCCAGCAGCTCCACGAAAAACGAGAGCGGACCGCGCAACGGGACGGGACACATTTCGGTGGTGAAAACGGCAACTCCGACTGAAAGCGGTACCGCAATCAGCAGAGCAAGCAGCGAGGAAACCAGGGTTCCGTAAATAAACGGCAGGGCGCCGAATTTCTCATTGACCGGATCCCACTCGCTCGCCCCGAAAAATTTCAATCCAAAGGCATGCCACGAGGGCCCCGAGCGAAGCACGAGCTCGTACACGATCAGTACAAGCGTCCCTAAGACAGCCGCGCCGCAGAGGATCATCGCCAGTTTGAAAATCCGGTCGGGAATTTCTCCGCCTCTGCTGCGCAGCAAAGGCGCGGACCGCACAGCGACCGGCCCGGCCCCGCTAACAGCCTTAGATTCAGCGGGTTGGGAATATGGCATATCGGGTCGCTGTAAGGCAGGATCGGCCATCCTCCCTACGCTATCAGAAACCTGTTAATGGGATGTTAAAATGACTTGTCGTTCACGATTGCATTTCTCTCGTTCACTAAGGTATCTTCTTTTCCCACTTGGTTTTATGCCGATTGATCGCAAGCGCGGCCGCATAGTTTTTGAAAAGCTCGAGCGAGACTTGGCGAAGCTCTCGGCAAAACTTCGTCCGCAAAACGTTCACGGCTTCCGCACCGGCGCCCGTCGGCTGCAAATACTGCTGATCGAACTTTCTTCGCATCCCGGCCGCAGGGAAAAGAGACTGCTCAAGTCGCTGGGACAAGTTCGCAAGCGCGCCGGCAAGGTTCGCGATCTGGATGTACAACTGGCCGCTCTCCGCAGCTTCAAGAGTCCCGGCGAGCCGCGTCGCAAGACTCAGTTGATGAATCGCTTAATCGAACTGCGCGACCGCCAGGAAAAGAAGCTGCGCAAGGCATTGGATAAAGACACGGTTCGGGATCTTCGGAAGCAACTGAAACGCGCTGCCCGGGATTTCCAAGCGAATCTTCGCCGCAATTCTCGTAAGCAGGAGAACCTCGATCCCTTAATCGTAGCTGGCACGATAGTTGGAACGATACATCCCGGAGCCACGATTGACGCCGCCACACTGCATCAATATCGCATCCGCACCAAGCGCGCCCGGTACGCCGCCGAATTCGCTGTTCCCTCGGCGGAATCGGAAAAATTCATTGCCGGAATTAAGCGCGTTCAGGACGCTCTCGGCGATTGGCATGACTGGCTCACGCTAACTCAGAATGCCCAGAAAAGTCTCGGTGAGGTTCGCGAATCGTCCCTGGTCGCGGAACTCCACAATCTGACCGGAGCAAAGTTCCGCCAGGCAGTTTCTGCGCTCTCGAGCATGCCGCAGAAATCGCTCCCGCGGCAGAAGGCGCCTCTCGCTTCCTCAGCTCAATTGAGTTCCCCACCGGGCAGCCAGGCAGTTCCCGCCGCATAAGCCTTCAAAGTCGAAGTTGTCTCATTATCGTGATCGCTAGTGTCATCATCTCTTGGCATCATCCTGAGCGAAAACCGTTCTTCCCGCTTTAGCCAAGGATGGCCTTCCCTTCAGAACTTTGCGTTAAGATCTCCGC
>JASHNX010000035.1 GCA_030041415.1 Candidatus Sulfotelmatobacter sp. | reverse complement strand
GAAGATCTCGCCGGAGCCATTCAGGCTGCCGGTATCGAGCGCGTGAAGATTCGCTCGGTTCTAACCTGCGAGTCGAAGCGCGGAGTCTGCGTGATGTGCTACGGCCGCAACCTGGCTTCCGGGCGTCTCGTCGAACTTGGCGAAGCGACCGGCGTCATCGCCGCTCAGTCGATCGGCGAGCCGGGAACCCAGCTCACCATGCGCACCTTCCACATCGGTGGTACGGCCTCGCGAGTCTCCGAGCAGTCGCGCCTCGATGCTAAAAACAACGGTACGGTTCGCTTCATCGGATTGCAGACCGTGAAATCGAAGGCCGGCGATCTGGTGGTGATGAATCGCCAGGGTTCGATCGCCGTGGTCGACGATAAGAACCGCGAGCGCGAGCGCTACTCCGTGGTGTACGGCGCAAAGGTGAAAGTCAATGACGGCGACCGCGTCGAGCAAGGTAAGGTCATGGTCGAGTGGGATCCGTACACTTTCGCCATCCTTACCGAAATCGGCGGCACCGCGCAGTTCAAAGACCTGCAGGAAGGTGTCACGCTCCACGAAGAAGTCGACGAAGTCACCGGACTTTCGCGGCACGTGGTCGGCGATTCTCCTGACGAGAAGCGCCAGCCCGCGATCGTGGTCAAGGGCAAGAGCAGCAAGCGTTATCTCATGCCCTCGCGCGCTCACCTTATGGTGCAGGATGGCGACACGGTTTTTCCGGGAGATGTGCTGGCCAAGATTCCGCGTGAAACCACCAAGACCAAGGACATCACCGGTGGTCTCCCGCGCGTGGTCGAACTCTTCGAAGCCCGCAAGCCACACGAAACCGCGGTCATCAGCGAGATCGATGGCACGGTTAAGTTCGGCGAAGTTTCGAAGGGTCAGCGCAAACTCTACGTGCAGGCCGACAACGGCACGGAAAAAGAATATTCTGTTCCGCGCGGCGTTCACATCAACGTGCAGGAAGGCGAGCGCGTCAAAGCGGGCGAACCGCTCATGGATGGCCCGCTCAACCCGCACGACATCCTGGCTGTGCTCGGCGAAAAAGAGCTGCAGGCTTACCTGGTGAACGAAATCCAGGAAGTCTACCGCTTGCAGGGCGTTAACATCTCGGACAAGCACATCGAAGTGATCGTCCGCCAGATGATGCGCTGGGTGAAGGTCGAAGACGTCGGCGACACGACGTTCCTTCTCGAGCAGCAGCTGGATAAGTTCCGCTTCCGCGAAGAGAACGAGCGCGTGATCAAGGAAGGCGGCAAGCCGGCTACCGGACGCCCGCTGCTTCTCGGCATCACGAAAGCGTCGCTCTCGACCGACTCGTTCATCTCCGCCGCGTCGTTCCAGGAGACTACGCGCGTGCTCACCGAAGCCTCGATCCAGGGCGCGGTCGATCACCTGCGCGGCTTGAAAGAGAACGTCATCGTTGGCCGCCTGATTCCTGCCGGAACCGGCATGGAGTATTACCGCAACGTGCGCCTCTCGCCCGAAATGGAAGAGGCCGCGGCGAAAGTACAGGCGGAAGTTTCGGCCGCGTACGAAGAAGCCGAGCGCGCTCTCGAGATGATGCGCCACGAGGGCGAAACCGAAGAACTCGCGGCGGAATAACTCAACTCGCGTTATTTTTCCGGGGACGAAGCGATTCGTCCCCGGCGTTTTTGTTCATCTGTCGCGCGTTTTGTCATTCCGAGCGAAGCAAGCGGATTCGCATCGCGAGTCCATTTGCGAAGTCGAAGGATCCCTACCGGCTCCTCAGGTGCCAGAGCGTCAGAGACTCAGTTCCGCGTACGGACCTTCGCTCTGAGCGCAAGTCCTTAAAGTTTGTGTCGAAAATTGTAAAGTCGGCGTAGAATCGGCGCGTCAGGCGCATCCTTTCGTCGAATACAACTTACTAATCTGAATGTCAGCGAGCCCACACCAATTAACAATCGAGGAACCCCGCCCGGTTCCTTCGTTGCAACCCGCACCGCGCAAGCCTAAGCTGAAGCGAGCGATGCTGCGTTTTCTGCGCCTCCTGCGATTAGCCGTCTGGCGTGCGTTCCAGCACGATGCCTTCTCCATCGCCAAAGCTTCCGCCTATTCCTCCATTCTCACTTTTTTCCCGGCGCTTCTCATCGTCGGGTCCGTCCTCGCCACCTGGCGCAAGGGCGCCCCGTTCATGCGCGAGATCACCTACGCCCTGTCGCGGATTCTTCCTACTGGAGCGAACACTACGCTGGCCTTTCTTCGCGGTGCGGCCCAACGTCCTTTTGGAATGCTGGTCACCGCCTGCCTTATCACTCTCTGGACCGCATCCGGCGTCATGGTCTCCTGGATGGAAGGTTTCCGCCGCAGCTATGAGCTGCCTAAAATCTGGGGCCTCGTAAAGGAGCGCATAATCGCGTTCGGTCTCGTCATTTTTGCGCTTTTGCCCATGACCTTCGCCACTCTGCTCGTTGCCTTCGGCAGCAAGATCGAAGCCGATATCCTCTATTACACCGCTCGCGAATTCAGCCCCTACATTTTGCTCATGTGGGCGGTCATCCGCTGGGTCATCGCCATCCTCACCAGCATCGTCGTCATCTCGCTCATTTACCACAACGCCGTGCCCCGCACTCAACCCTGGCACAGCGTGCTTCCCGGAGCGAGCATCGCCACCGGCTTATGGTTTTCGGCGACTTTGCTCTTCGGCTGGTATCTGCGTCACTATGCCGATTACAGCATCATCTACGGATCGCTCGGCGCGGCCATAGCCCTGCTCGTTTGGATGTACATGGTTTCGCTGATCGTTTTGGTCGGCGCCGAATTCAACGCCATGATCTTTCCCCGCGCCATGCTGGGAAAAGAACTGATCGCGGTCAGTTCCTCCAAAGCGGTTGTCCGGTAGCCGATCCTCCGATTTTTCCCCAGTCGCGATTACGCACTTCGCCTCATCCATCACCCCCACTGGTGACTATGGGCACTGCCGAAATCGGGGCTTGGCGCTAAATTAATTACGAAAGCAGTGTGAGCAGGTAAAGATCAACTTCGGCTGCCCGCACCTTAAGGAGGATCGCTTCGCCGTCGTCAGCAACGACGCAATATGCAGTTCCATCGGGAAGGAGGTTTCCGATGAACAAAAAGATCTTCATTGCACTCGCCCTTATTCTGGCGTTCTGCCAGGCCCCATCCCAGACCGGGGTCAAGAAAAAAAGGCCGCTGCCTTACGAGTATGGCCAGGTAATCATCGATAACTATTCGGAAAAGAACAATCTCGCTCCCGTTGTTTTTCAGCATTGGATTCACCGCTCCCGCTTTACTTGCCGCGTTTGTCACGTAGATGTCGGCTTTGCCATGAAGGCCGGTGCCTCCAACATCACGGCTCTCGATAACAGTCGCGGATTCTATTGCGGCGCCTGCCATAACGGAAAGATGATGGTCGACGGCAAACCTTTGTTCCAGGCGTGCTCAAAGAATGCATCGGAAGGCGATGAAGCACGCTGCCGGCGTTGCCACTCCTACGGTTTAAAGGTGGCGTCTGACTACGATTTCTTTGCCTTCAGCGCACCTCTTCCCAAAGAGCGCTTTGGCAACGGCATCGATTGGGAGAAAGCCGAGCAACTCGGGCTCATTAAGCCGGCCAACTTTCTGGAAGGCGTTTCCATAAAACGAAGTACGTTGGTTGTGCAGAAGGATTTTGCTCTCAACCCCAAGGTCGAGGGCATGCCGGACATTATCTTCTCTCACAAAAAGCACACTGTCTGGAACGGCTGCGAGCTCTGCCATCCCGATATCTTCATGGGCGTAAAACGCGGAACCGTGCGGTACACCATGGTCGATATCTCCGAAGGAAAATCCTGCGGCGCGTGCCACACCAGCGTGGCGTTTCCACTCACGGACTGCCAGCGCTGTCATTCCAAACCGGTCTAGTAGCGAGGCCCCATGTTGAGAGCAAAGGCAATCGCGCTATCCCTGGTGATCGCGGGGCTTGTTCATCCGGACGCTGTTTCTGTTCTCGACAAACCCGCTGCGGCCCAATCGGAAGCGGCGCTGGACTCCTGGCACAAAGAATTCGACGATCTCTGCTCCAGGACTCAAGACGCGATGACTCTCTCCGAAGATCAGCTTAACGATCTTATCCGGCGCTCTGACGCTCTCGCGCCTCAGATCGGCAAACTCGACGACTCACGCAGGAAGATTTACGGTGGCCGGTTACGAATGTGTCGAGGCCTTTATGCCTACGTACTCGATTCGAAAAAAGATCCTGACCGGAACGCCAAGAAGTGAGGGCGCATCATCAGTCTGCGCCTTCATTTTCGTTGCTGCAATCTTCGTGGTTAGCGTCGCCGCGTCGGCGCAGATTTATTTGCCACAGTCGCCTCCTCAAGCCTCCCAATACGGGCAGGTGCTTCTCAACAATCATGCAGCCCGCGGTCCCGGCCCAGTTGTTTTCGATCACTGGCTGCACCGCTCGAAGTTCACCTGCCGCCTCTGCCATGTCGATATCGGATTCGCCATGCAGGCCAATGCCACGGGTGTAAGCGCGACTACCAACGCCCAGGGTTTCCACTGCGGCGCTTGTCACAACGGAACGACCGCTCTTGATGGCAAGCCAACGTTCCCTGCATGTTCCAGCCAGCCTGAAGCGAAGACATGCCACCGTTGCCATTCCGTCGGCAAAGAAGAGGTCCGGCAATACACCTACGAGGCCTACACGGCCAAATTCCCCAAGGCTTTCTACGGTGTCGATTGGGAGGCCGCCGAAAAATTTGGCATGATCCAGCCCGTCGACTTTGTTGAGGGTCTATCGGTCAAGAGAGCACCCATGAAAAGTCGCGAAGATTTCAGTGTGAAACCTCACTACTCCTGGGTTCGACCGATCGCATTTTCGCACGAGAAACACACAATCTGGAACGGATGTGAACTTTGCCATCCGGAAATCTTCCCTGCTGCGGAAAGAGGGACAGCGCATTACTCGATGTTCGCAAACATCGAAGGACAATACTGTGGCGCGTGCCACGGCAAAGTCGCCTTCCCGCTGAACAACTGCCAGAAATGCCATTCCGGCGCGCCCGTGTGGGTGCCATGAAGAAGTAATATCTCTCGCAAGCAGGTACAATATTTGTTTCGTGCGGTAATGAAACTGAAATGAAGCCTTCCAGGCGGCGCGCGCCGCTCGACTCCGCAAAACTGAATAAAGACCTCGTCTACGCCGCCGGCTCTGCGCGCCGCGCCAAAATCATCTGCACCATCGGCCCTGCATGCAGCTCTGAAGCTGCCATGCGCGACCTGATGCGCCTCGGCATGGATGTTGCCCGCCTCAATTTTTCTCACGGCACTCACGAGGAGCACGCCCGCAACATCGAGCGCCTGCGCGTTTCCGCGGAAAAGGAAAACCGTACCATCTGCGTTCTGCAGGATTTGCAAGGCCCCAAAATCCGCACTGGACGCCTGGAGCGCCACGAACCGGTTTTTCTGAAATCCGGCTCAAAGGTTGTCATCACCCCCCGCGACATCGCCGGTACCGCAACCCGCCTCGCCACGACTTTTCCCGGTCTCGCGCGCGAAGTCTCCGTCGGCTCGCGCATTCTCCTGCGCGATGGCCTGATCGAACTGCGCGTCTGCGCCATCCGTGGCAAAAATAAAGACAAAGACGTCGTCTGCGATGTGCTCAACGGCGGTACTCTCGGCGAGCACCAGGGTATCAATCTCCCCGGCACAGCGTTGTCCATCCCAGCAGTAACCGAGAAAGATCTTAAAGATCTCGAATTCGGCCTCCAGCACGGCGTGGATGCTGTCGCTCTCTCGTTTGTTCGCTCCGCCGCCGATGTGGAATTGGTTCGCGAAATCGTGCGCGGCCACGGTGCAGATACCCCTCTCATCGCCAAGCTCGAAAAGCCGCAAGCCATCGATCACCTCGAGGAAATCCTCGAAGCCGTCGACGGCGTTATGGTCGCGCGCGGCGATCTCGGCGTCGAAATGCCGCCGGAAAAGATTCCCGCCATCCAGAAACATGTCATCCGCCGCTGCGCCGTCTGGCGCAAGCCCGTCATCACCGCCACGCAGATGCTCGAATCGATGATCGAAAATCCCCGTCCCACGCGCGCCGAAGTCAGCGACGTGGCCAATGCGATTTTCGATGGCACCGACGCCGTCATGCTCTCCGCAGAGTCAGCCAGCGGAAAATATCCCCGCGAAGCTGTTTCCATGATGTCGCGCATCGTCATCGAGGCCGAAAGCCAGATGGAAGAATTTACCCCTCCGCGCCGCCGCCGCGACCGGCACGGTCTTTCTGTGGCGGAAACGATCTGCGAATCCATCGCACACGCCGCCGAAGATCTGCCCATGGGCGCGATCGCTGTCTTCACCGAGACCGGCAACACCGCCCGCATGATTTCCAAATACCGCCCCAAGGCCGCCATCTACGCCTTCACTCCCAACATAACCGTCGCCCAACGCACCCACATGTACTGGGGCGTTCACCCTATGAAGTGCGAGCCGAAACTTTCCAGCGACAGCATGGTGGACGTGGCCGAACATGAA
>JASHNX010000311.1 GCA_030041415.1 Candidatus Sulfotelmatobacter sp. | reverse complement strand
GCAAAGGCGGTTAACGAGATGAGACTCAGAGCCATGAAACTAATGGCTCGGGGTACCTTAATGGATTTCATATTCTTTCTCCACTTTCACGAAGGATTGAAAAAGCATCGTTGGTATTACGAAAGTGACCTCGCTCCGGATTGCACAGGCCGCTAGAGATCTCGACTGACGATTCGTAGTTCACCCTCTGCTACAAGCATGGATTTTTTGGATTTGTGCAATCCTTTCGTCGACGAGATCCGTATTGGTGAAACTAGTCGCCAGTGGGAATACCGCATTGAGTTGCGTGTCTCGCAATCCAATCGGCGGCCTGCGCCGTATCTGAAAGCGAAGCAGTGATTTCAGATTGAGGAGAAATTCATGAGGAACAAATTGGCGTTAGTTTTCGTCGCGATGGCAACGCTCGCTATGGCCTTTGGCCAGGGCAACAATCCGATGGTTGGCGGGCAGGCAATGTATCCTACAAAGAACATCATTCAAAATGCGGTGAACTCCGCCGATCACACCACACTGGTGGCGGCAGTAAAAACCGCCGGACTTGTTGACACTCTGGAGGGTCCCGGTCCGTTTACCGTATTTGCTCCGACGAATGAAGCGTTTGCGAAACTGCCGGAGGGCACGGTCGATAATTTGCTAAAGCCGGAGAACAAACAAATGCTCGTAAGAATCCTTACCTACCACGTTGTACCGGGAAGGATAAGTGCGGTGGAACTTAGAAAGCAGATTAGAGCCGGCCACGGTATGGCGGAACTCAAGACCGTAAGCGGCGGCACTCTGACCGCCGCGATGGATGGCAACGATATCGTGTTAAAGGACGAAAAGGGCGAGACAGCTCGCGTCACCATTCCCAACGTGTTCCAATCGAATGGCGTCATTCATGTCATCGACAGCGTTTTGCTACCGAACTAGGGAAACGAAAATCGAAAATATAGATATCAAGCCGGCACCCTGGAAAACAGGGTGCCTTTTTTGGGGGGACTGTAACCTCCAGGAAACTGGACGGGAGTTCAATCCCTCTCTGCCCTGGCCTTTAGGGGATTACATGCGACTGTTCTCTGTTAGGATCAAGTTCCGTGTGTGGCGGTCAATCCGCCGATGGCTGCTCAATCGTATAGTGAAAGGAAGCTAGAGAGGCTTGTCCGGTAGTGTGCACAATCTGGCGCCGGCAGATTCCGTTTTGTTGTCGGGAATACGGTCGGGAGATGAACATGCTATGCGCGAGCTTTACGATCGCTATTCGGGAATCGTCTACTCAGTCGCGCTTCGCATTTTGGGCGATACAGGAACGGCCGAAGACATTCTGCAGGATGTATTCATCAAGCTGTGGCGAAGCCCACATGCATTCGATGGCAATCGCGGGAGCCTAGCGGGATGGCTGGCGGTAATTGCGCGCAACCGCGCCATCGATCACATTCGCCAGCGACGCCCGGAAACGGATGTTGAAAATCTGGTCATCGGCATTGAGCCAGACATGGTTCAAACCGCCGATTGGAATCGCGCCCTGAGCAAGATTCGAGAGTCGTTAGGAAGCATGCCGGGCATCCAACGTTCCGCGATCGAGATGGCGTTCTTTGACGGTCTCACGCACACCGAAATCGCGGAGAAAACTGGAGAGCGCCTGGGTACGATCAAGACGCGCATTCGCACAGGATTGAAAGCACTACGCAAGGCATTGACCGAATGAGCACCCACGAACAATTCGCCGACGATCTCTCTCTGTATGCGCTCGGCGTTCTTCCGGACCAGGAGCGCCTCGTGCTTGAGCAGCATTTGAAAGATTGCTCCCGGTGCCGTCAGGAATTGGAGGAACTGCGCGGGGGAATGGGATTGCTGGCGTTTTCAATAAGCGGCGCCAAGCCTCCCGTACGCGCGCGCGAGCGTCTAATGGCGGCGATTGCCAAAGAACCCAAAACCCGGCCGGGTCGTGCGGTGCACCGCACTCCTTGGTGGCGGCCGCTCGAGTGGGCCATCGCTGCGTCAGCGGTCGTGGTCGTTTTTATGCTGGCCTCGCAGAATGGAGAGCTGCGGCGACAGCTTGCTTCCTTGCAATTCAATATGGCAAAACAGCAAGTGAAACTCGAGCAGGCCGAGAATTTCGTCGCCTCATTGACATCGCCGGAAGCGGAACACTTCACTCTGATTGCTGCCAAGACTCCGCCACAGCCCCAGGGCAAAGTTATTTACTCGCAACAACAGGGCACGCTGGTTTTGCTGGCCAGCAATATGCCGGAACTGCCTCCGGAAAAGACGTATGAGTTGTGGCTGATTCCGAAAAGCGGAGCACCGATTCCAGCTGGTCTCTTTAAACCAGACCGCCACGGAAGCGCCGTAGTGGCGAAACCTCCTCTTCCAACTGGGACCGAAGCACAAACCTTCGCGATTACTGTCGAACCGGCGGCGGGATCTCCCGCACCGACTTCGAAGCCGATCATGGTTGGAGAGCCCGGCTAAGGTCGCAATTGGTAAACGAAGAAGGCGGGGGCGTTTCGGCGGATGGTCTACGGTTCGAGCGGGGCGACTAACCAATACTTCCGCGGTAGTTGCTGAAGGGTGGCGTATTCCGAATTTCGCATCCTCAACTTTGGCGGGTGGCCCACTCAAGCCCTCCTTTGGCTTGAGTGGGAATATCAACATTCCTACACTTCTTCGCTCTCCTTTAGCTTCGCGATCACGCCGAAATCTTCGAGCGTAGTCGTGTCGCCTTTCACTTCTCCGCTGGAGGCGAGTTCGCGCAGCAGGCGGCGCATGATTTTGCCGCTGCGCGTTTTGGGCAGCGTGTCGGTGAACCGGATGTCGTCCGGCTTGGCCAGCGCTCCAATTTCCTTCGCTACCCACTTGCGCAGTTCTTCCTTCAATTCGTTCGAGGGCTTTCTTCCCTGCTCCAGCGTAACGAACGCCGCGATCGCCTGGCCTTTCAGTTCGTCCGGCCTGCCGACAACGGCCGCTTCGGCCACGGCCTCATGCGCCACCAGCGCCGATTCCACTTCCATCGTGCTCAACCGATGGCCGCTGACGTTGAGCACGTCGTCGACGCGGCCCATGATCCAGTAGTAGCCATCTTTATCCTTCCGCGCTCCGTCGCCGGTAAAGTAGTTGCCGGGAATCTGCGACCAATAATTTTTCACATAGCGGTCGGGATCGCCATACACCGTTCGCAGCATCGAAGGCCACGGCCGCTTCAGAATCAAAAATCCTCCGGAGCCGTCAGGCACCGGCTTGCCATCCATCGTGACGATCTCTGGCACGACGCCAAAAAACGGACGCGTCGCCGAACCCGGCTTGGTCGCAATCGCCCCGGGAATCGGCGAAATCATGATGCCGCCCGTCTCCGTCTGCCACCACGTGTCGACGATGGGGCAACGATTGCCGCCGATGGTTTCGCGGTACCACATCCAGGCTTCGGGATTGATTGGCTCGCCGACGGTGCCGAGCAGGCGCAGACTTTTCATGTCGTGCTTGTTGGGCCAATCGTCTCCCCACTTGATGAAGGTGCGAATGGCCGTGGGCGCAGTGTAGAAGATGTTGACTTTGTGGCGCTCGATGATCGACCAGAAACGGTCGGGCTCGGGATGGTTGGGAGCGCCTTCATACATCAGGCTGGTTGCGCCGTTCTGCAGCGGGCCGTAGACGATGTAGCTGTGGCCGGTGACCCAGCCGATATCGGCAGTGCACCAATACGTGTCTTCGTCTTTCAGATCGAAGACGAGCTTGGTGGTGAGATAAGTGCCGACGGAATATCCGCCGGTGGTGTGCACGACGCCTTTGGGTTTGCCGGTGGTGCCGGAGGTGTAAAGGATATAAAGAGGATGCTCGGCATCGAGGGGTTCGGCGGGGCAATCGTCACTGGCTTTGGCCATCAGCTCGTGCCACCAGTGATCTCTTCCCGGCTGCATGTTGATGGGCGTGCCGGTGCGTTTGTAGACGACGACATGCTTCACGCTGGGGCAGGACTTCAGAGCTTCTTCGACGGCGGGAAATAATTTCACTTCTGCGCCGCGGCGATAGGAACCATCCTGCGTGACGACGGCGGTGGCTTGCGAATCGTGAATGCGGTCGATGAGCGCGTTGGAAGAGAATCCTCCGAAGACGATGGTGTGGGGCGCGCCGATGCGAGCGCAGGCGAGCATGGCGATGGGAAGCTCGGGCGTCATGCCCATGTAAATGGCGACGCGGTCATTCTTCTTCACGCCGAGAGACTTCAGCACGTTGGCGAACTTCTGCACTTCGCGATGAAGCTGCTGATAGGTGAGGGTGCGAATTTCGCCGGGCTCGCTCTCCCAGATGATGGCGGCTTTATTTTTGCGATAGGTGGCGACGTGACGGTCGAGGCAGTTGTAGGAAAGGTTGATCTGGCCACCGACGAACCACTTGGCCCACGGACAATTCCATTCGAGAACCTTGTCCCATTTCTTGAACCAGTGCAGTTCGTTCGCAACATTTCCCCAAAATTCGTCGGGATGCTCGACTGACTCTTTGTACAGCTGCTCGTACTGGGCAAGAGTCTGGATGTGAGCCTGGCGAGCAAATTCGGCAGGAGGATCGAACTTGCGCTGCTCGTGCAGGATGGAATCGATGCTGGTGGATTGGGGATCGATGATGGCTTTCTCGGACATGAAATGCCTCGTGTGGAGGAAATTTGAGTTTCGCTGCCGGTCTTTGGCCGTCAGTCGCTGGCCGTCGGTCGTTGGCCGGCGATCGTTGGCCGTCGGCCGCCGGTCGTCTGGCTGTCGCGCGCACGGCACAAAAATACCGCGACATTTTACTACGTTAGGATCGGGGGACCGATGTGATTTGGCTCACAGCAGGCTGGGCGCGGCCGGGCGGCGCGGCTACCCGTGGTGGCGTGAGGATTCGCGAAGCGAATCCTCACGCTGGTCGCTGATGATGAGATAAGCCCCGCAGCGCTGAAGCGCTGCGCCACCCAAGAGCTTTCGCTTCGCCGTAGAATCGGCTGTGTATCAGTTTGTCAAGCATAAAGTTCAGTTTGAAAATACGGCATGCAACAGGAAAGGCCCTGCTTTTCCGGCAGGGCCTCGGTCACTTTGCATCTCCCGCGTCTATACCAAAACAGGCTCTCTGGAGTTAATGTTGCTGTTTTGAGTCGATCGTTCGATGTCCTTGTACGGAATTTCGTATTGTTCGTCACTTCTCCGATCTGCCAATTCCTTGATTGTGTCTAGGACTTGGCGACTAAGCTGCTCAACGGTAACATCCTTCAGAACGGGAGCGGATTTTCCAGCGATCTCCCTGACCAAAAAGTCAAGCACCAGCAATCGAATTGTTCTGTCTGTTCCTCCGCCATGAGTGTTCTGATTCTCCCACCGCGAGATCACTGCTTTGCTCGATCCCATGATGGTGCTAAATTCCTCGGCCGAGTAGCCGCAAAGTTTTCGCAAAAATCTAACCTCAGCGCCGCTGAGGAGAGTTTTCTTGTTTAGAAGATGCACTGCAATCAGGCGATGCAAAACGCCCGCCGCCGGAATCTCCGGCACAAGCGCATTGCACTCTGTGCAGTGATACACGCGGATGCCCTTCAGCGTAACGGAATCCAATCCACATTCCCGGTATGGGTAATTTCCTATTCTCCCTTCCATTACGCCACCACAAGCTCTCCTATAGCATCTTGCCGTCGCCACGATTTCGTTCATCTGGATCACCCTCTTCCCATACAACATCACGAGTTACTACCTACGCTTACGGAACCCACTTTTAGTCTTCCAACATCCGGTAATCAGTATCAGTAATGGGGAAGAAAGAAGGTCATGTTCCGCCGAGAGCGCGAATACGGCATCGAAACCAATGCCGTCAATGACACATCTGAAAACGTATTTGTAGTCTTTATGCCTCGGAGAATACTCACCATACTCCACGCACGTTCCGTTACGAATCGCATACTGTATATCAAGGACCGAAAACTCTCGCTCCCGCGCCTGTTCTTGGTAATGGGCAGTCGGGAAATACGCGCCCCATCCGCCGTCGAGAATGCTCAAAGCTATTCTCTGGGCGGAGTCGATTGAGGGCGGCTTTCCTGGTGCTTTCCCCGCCGACTCCCTAGCAGGCTCTTGCTCTGGCCCCACATAAACGCACTCCTGCGGTTCACTTCTTCTTTCGTGTTTTGCCACTGGAATACTCCCAGAACGGCTCAGATGTATAATAGTAAACTGTTAACTTTTGATTTGTCAAGACCTAAAGTGAACTAGGGTCTTGGAAGTCCCCTCCCGGCTTCGGTGGTAGCACACCTAACCGGGAGGAAACCATTCACCATTGACCGGTGGGCGGAGATGCCCACAACTGGACGATCAAGTGGCAAACCAAACAGACATAAGCAACGCATGGAATCGCGCGGCTGCGATTCCCGGATATAACGCAAACGAGTGGAGACGTGATGCATACGGCAATGCGATACGTTACGGCTCTTACGGTACCACTGGCGAGTACGGCTGGGAAATCGACCATATAAAGCCGCTCTCAAAGGGCGGTCCCGATACTGGAGTCAATATTCGTGCATTGCATTGGAAAGCTAATCGAAAAAAGAGCGACAAATATTAACGAGGAGTTTCTTTCTCGAAAGCGAACGAGTAGTGAATGGCTGTACAGAGAGCTTCACGGAGTTCGTCCGGGGTGAGATTCTCCACGCCGATCCTCACCCCATTTTCTCCGTAGGAGATTACCACAGCGCCCTTGTCTTGGCACTCGGAAGCAACGACTCCTGCTAGACCTTGAAGGTTAATGCCCATCTATCCTGTGATCCTACCGTTTGGTGACAGCGGAGCGGAATATGAAAAATCCCTCAGAACGTGCCTAAGGTCACCGTAGACTACTACTTCTTCATCTGGCCTTCGCTGCCAAACGCGCAATTCTGGCACGCCATTTTCGGTTGAGGCTCTTCGCTCTAGCCTTCCCACCTTTCAACCCACCAGTACGTTGCGGCTTGGGATGCCGCTTCGTTTCGCTCACCGTATCTTCCGCTTCGCCAATAGCAATATCGAAAACCTGCTTGGCGAGCTGGGCGGGATCGTGGGGACGTTTGGCCACGAAACGAGTATCGCACGGGCCGCGCGGACGATCTACGCTATGAAAATTCGAACTGATGCCATCACCGTAGAATCCCACCCTTCGCCAAATACGGGCGAAAGGTGGGGCAGCCTGTGAGATCGGAATTGCGTAGCGAACACAAAGCGAATATGCTAACGTCTTGCGAATGCCCCCGAGCGACGATGCCCCGATGGGACGCGAAGAAGCCGAGCGCTACCAGCGCGATCTCTCGATGCTTTCGCGCTCGCACGTCGAAGATGCCTATCGGACCGCATTTTCCGATTGCTCGTTGACGAACGGAAAACTGCCCGGGCCGTCGGCGATACAGAGGTTCCTTTGCGTCTGGAAGGTACTGTGGCGATGGGATAGACGTTCTTGAAAGGCTTTCACTTCGCGCGGAATCCCACCCTTCGCCAAAAGCGGGCGAAAGGGTGGGCAACCGGCACGGGCCACCGTCATGCTGCCGGCGGGTTCCATTGGCCGGTGGAGGGGTTATTTCGCTTCCCCGGTGTTACGGCACCTGGAAGTTGACGTTGCTCGACAGCGTACCGCTGGGTGTTTTCACCTGGACCTTGCCGGTGGCCGCCCCGTCCGGTACGGTGGCCGTGATCTCGGTGCTTGAGACTACGTTGAACGCGGCCTGCACACCGTTAAAAGCGACGCTCGTCGAGCCCGTCAGATTGTTTCCCAGAATGGTGACGTCCGTCCCTATGCCGCCAGAGGCGGGGTTTGTTGCGACAAATGGCCCCAGCCCCACGGCCAGACTGAAAACAGTGCCAACGACCGAGGTTGTCCCGTACAAGTTGCCATTGGTGGCTTGCAGCAGCCCGCCGAAGGGGTCACAACTCCCCATGGTGCTGCCGCTGCCCAAGTCGACCAGCGTGGTCAGCGTGCCACCGGGGGTGATTTCGAAGACCGTGCCACAGCCAGTGTTGGTCCCGCCGGACACGGTGGTGCCATAGAAATTTCCGTCGGTGGCTTGCACCAGCCCGGCGAAGGGCTGGCCGCCGTCAGTGCTGTCGAAGCTGTGCAGCGTGGTCAGCGTGCCGGCGGGGGTGATTTTGAAGACTGTGCCACAGCCAGGATCCAGCCCGCCGCTGCAATTGCTGCCGCCCATGGAGGTCGTCCCGTAGAGGTTCCCATCGGTGGCTTGCACCAGTCCGTCGTTGGGGAAAGAACCGTCAGCGATGCCGAAGTTGTGCAGCGTGGTCAGCGTGCCGCTGGGAGTGATTTCGAAGACCGTGCCACAGCCCAATTCGGTGAAGACGTTATTTTCCGGGCAGGAGCTGCTGACTCCGCCGGCGTCCGTCGTCCCGTAGAGGTTGCCATTGCTGGCTTGCACCAGTCCGGCGTAGGGGAGCGCACCGTCGGTAACGTCGAAGCTGTGCAGCGTGGTCAGCGTGCCGCTGGGGGTGATTTCGAAGACCGTGCCGCAGCCATTTGGGCAGGCGCTGCCGGCTCCGCCGGTGGAGGTCGTCCCGTAGAAGTTGCCATTGCCGGCTTGCAGCAGCGGGGCGTGGGGGACGGAGCCGTCAGTGCCGTCGAAGCTGTGCAGCGTAGTCAGCGCGCCGCCGGGGGTGATTTCGAAGACCGTGCCACAGCCTAAATTCTGGCCGTTGAAGGCAGTTGGGCAGGAGCTGCTGGTGCCGGCTCCGCCGTTGGACGTGACCCCGTAGAAGTTGCCATTGCTGGCCAGCACCAGCCCGGCGCGGGGGAAAGAACCGTCAGTGCCGTCGAAGCTGTGCAGCGTGGTCAGCGTGCCGCCGGGGGTGATTTTGAAGACCGTGCCACAGCCTACCTTTTTTGGGTTTTCCACATTGAAGCAGACCTTCTTGGCCCCGCCTTGCTGGGTTGTTCCGTAGAAGTTCCCGTCCAAGCCCTGAACGAGAGACCCGTAGGGGGTTTCACCATCGGTGACATTGAAAGTTGCCAAAGTTGTGAAGGTGGCGGTTGCGGGCGAGGCCTGGGCAAGGGCCGGGGAGGCAGTAGCCGCTGAAAGTCCTGCGGCAAGCAATCCTGATAACGTGGTTTTGAGTATGGTTGCGAATCTGGGCGTATACATACCAGTCATGTCGGTCTCCTTGTAGAAATCGGATCGTGTCGATCCGAGCGGAGTCTAGCCTTAGCTCCCGCTGTTCATGTCATGCGGATGTCATACGTCTGTAAGTGTTCTGTTACAGGTCTACCTGGTCGAGTGTGGGACGAGAACTTGCTCGGCAGTTGAGGGAAGCTCGGGAGCGAACCAGCGAAAGAGGACAGTCGCGGCCAGCGCTCCGGCGATTTGCGCCAGGGCAAAAGCGGGGACATCCGAGGGACGGATTCCGGCGAATGTGTTGGACAAACAACGAGCGATGGTGACGGCTGGATTCGCGAAAGAAGTGGACGCTGTGAACCAATACGCCGCGGTGATGTAGCTTGCGACGGCAAAGGGTACCGCGCCAGGACGCGACCGGGAGCAACCCCAGATCACTGCCAGCAGTCCGAAAGCCGCCACGAACTCGCTAAGAACCTGAGACGGGCCGTGCCGAGGATGCGAGGAAATGGAATACCAGCGAAGGCCGAACATCAAGTGCGCGAGGATGGTTCCGGCAATTCCTCCGGTGCATTGCGCAGCGATATAGGCGAGCGCATGAGGCCAGGTTATGCCGTGTTCGATTGCGTCCGCGAGCGAGACCGCGGGATTGAAATGAGCACCAGAAATCGGCCCGAAGGTAAGGATCAGTGCGACCAGAGCGGCTCCGGTTGCAATCGTGTTCGCGAGCAGAGCGATCGCAACGTTTCCGCCGGCCAGCCGTTCGGCCATGATCCCAGAGCCAACCACGGCGGCGACGAGGAGGGCCGTTCCAAGGAACTCAGAGGCAACACGAGCGCGCAGGGTGAATTTCATTGCCGGCCGATGCTGTCGATCTCCCGCTTGATGGCGAGGCTGCTGAGCGAGGCGAGAGGGAGGTTCAGGAACAAGCTGATGCGCCGGTCGAGCGAGAGGAAAGCTTCGCGAAATGCCCGATCAATTTGTTCCTCTGTTCCCTTCGCGGCTGCAGGGTCAGGGACGCCCCAATGGGCGGTCATTGGGTGACCGGGCCAGATCGGGCAAACCTCGTGGGCCGCGTTGTCGCAAACGGTGAAGACGAAATCCATTCGGGGCGCGCCGGGCTGGGCGAACTCGTCCCAACTTTTGCTGCGGAATGCGGCCAGCGGAATTTTTGCCTGCTCGAGTTGTCTCAGGGCTTCGGGACGAACCGTACCCGAGGGATGGCTTCCGGCGCTGTATGCGGTGAAGCGCGGGTGACCTTTGGCATTCATGATGCCTTCGGCCATGATGGAGCGAGCCGAGTTCCCGGTACAGAGAAACAGGGCGTTGTAGCGGTCCTTCGTATTAATGTCTCGTATCAATATTTCGTATCAATGGCTGCGGGGCTTCACGGCGCGCACGAAAGCACTCATGATCTTGCCGTCGACCTGAGGCGCAATGGCATCAACGTCGAGGTTCTGGCCGGCGAGAAACTCGCGGGCGTCCTGCAGGTTGTAAACGCGGGTTGGTTCAAGATCGATCTGCTCAAATCCGGCGGCGGCGAGCCTGGCGCGGTAGTCGTTCTCTTCGAGCGATCCTGCAATGCAGCCAACCCAGAGCAGCAGGCTCTTGCGAACCTCCGGGGAGATTTCACCTCGCGTGATGACGTCCGACACGGCGAACCTTCCACCGGGTTTCAGTACGCGGAACGCTTCCTTCAGAACCGCGTCTTTATCCGACGAGAGGTTGATGACGCAATTTGAAATGACGACATCAACGGAATTGTCGGGCAGAGGTATCTGCTCAATTTCGCCTTTGAGGAACTCGGCATTGGTGATGCCCGACTTGCGCTTGTTCTCTTCCGCCAGAGCCAACATCTCGTCTGTCATGTCCAAGCCGTAGGCTTTGCCTGCGGGCCCGACACGCCTGGCGGAGAGGAGCACGTCAATGCCGCCACCGGAGCCAAGGTCCAGAACGATCTCGCCCGCATTGAGCCTGGCGAGGGCGGTCGGATTTCCGCAGCCCAGCGAAGCCAGCAGCGCCTGCTCGGGAATCTGTTCCGCCTGATTAGCGTCGTACAAGTTTGAGGTAATCGGGTCGCAGCAGCCAGTTGACGGAGCGGCTCCACAACAAGAGCTGCCGCCGCTGGTTACGCGAAGCGCAGCTTGGCCGTATTTCTCTTTCACGATTTCCTTGATATCCGTACTCATTACGCTCCCCTATCTGCAAATTTGAATGATCTGCTCTGCCTTCAGAGCCTTATTCCGGGTACAGCACTCCGCATACAGGAACTGAAGCACCTCCTGGAGGGCATCGAGGTTCGCCGTGTAGTGAAGGAAAGTGCTCTCGCGCCTCACGTTGACGAGGTCTTCCATCCGCAGCTTGTCGAGGTGGTGGGAAAGGGTGGAATTGGGGATATCCAGTTCTTCCTGGATCTCGCTGACGACGAGCCCCTCGGGGTGGGCGGCGAGGAGGAGTTGCATGATGCGGAGCCGCGCCTCGTTGCCCATCGCCGAGAACATGTCGGCGTACATGGCTACTTTCGCGGAGGGGTTCTTAGCGGTTGCGCTCATCATGTTTCCATATTTGCAGAAATATGGAGAAATGTCAAAGGCCCGGGTCGGTTCGCTGCCTGTTGATGATGAAATGAGTACCGGGTTGGAAGCGCTCAAGCGCAGCGTCTAACCAAGGGGATTTCGATTGGAAATGGCACAAAGGTATAGCCGAGGGTAGCCGATCGTGCGAATCCTTCCTCGGCCGAGGGTGAGCGTCAAGCGTTGTATACAACAGTGCGGCCGCAGTACAAGATCTATGGAAGCGAGTAAGTGCAGATCTAAGTGCGGATGTAAGTGCGAATAGTAGCCGATGCGAGTATGATTTTGTCGCGCTGTAGTTTGCAGCGTGGGATGTTAGAAGCAAGCGAAGAAGCCCGAGAAAGCCGCCTTTATCTTTCCCCACGGCCCACGGCGCAGTCTGGCACTCGTGTGCTAGTACTGTCGTGATATTGGAATCTACGGGTCACTAGCTTAAAAAGTAAATAACGAGGGGCGCACGGCGAATGCCGTGGCCCCTTTTTTTTCAGATTGCAGGCGGCGAAGGAGCGGGTGGGAGACGAGTGCCATATACAAAGACCATCGTATGTCTTGCAAACTCGCGAAAGATGTCAGGCCGTTCGCTGGCTGGAAAGACAATCGACGAGCGACGGCGCTTTGGCGAGTGGATCAGACCCGTCAGCGAGCGCGCTACGCAGGAAATTTCCGAGGAAGAACGGCGGTACGAGAACGGCACTGATCCCAAGCTGCTTGATATCGTACAAATCCCTCTGGTTGAGCCCCGGCAGCGCGCGCCTCAATCGGAAAATCATCTGATCGATTCCCGATCCCGGTGGACTTTGAAGGGGAGCGTGGACTGGGAGACGATCCAATCAGCGATCGACCCCGTTGATAGCCTCTGGATGACCGGATCGCATGGTCCAAACGGCCTAAACGACCGCGTTCCGGAGGCCAATGCAGAAAGGGTAAGGGGCTCGCTTTTGCTGATCAAGCCAAAGAAGCTTGTCATCCGGGTCGGCGTCGAGTTCTGGGAAAGAAAGGCTCGCGCAGAATTTCAATATGGCCAGCTGTTGTATGGGATCGCCATAACGGACTCAGCGGCCGAGGCGCATTACCTGGCCAAGGATAACGGACAATACCCCGTATCGAATGCCCTGCTCTGCATCAGTCTAGACGAGGCCTACCAGGGCTACTGCGCTAAGACTGTGTCCGGCGTGATTGTCCCGGGGCAAATGCCTTAAACAAGGCGCTCTTTCCTTGATGTTTCGTTAGCTCAGTTGGAGCAAAGAAAAACGCTCGTCCGAAAGGAACGAGCGTTGTGTGCGGAGCGCGGAGGGAAAGCCGTATTACTCCCCGATGCGTTGCACCACGGAGAGAATCTTCCACTGAGCATCGATTTTGGTAAGAGTCAAGTAATCCGTCCATCCGGGAGTGACCAGCTTCGCGGATGCAATGTTTCCGGCGATATCCAGCACAGTAACCTGTTCACTGCGCTCTGCCGGCGTGAGGTGAGTGCCTTCGCCGCTGCGTGCCGCTTGTACTAAATCGGCGCCGGTTTGCTCCCGGATCGGAATATCCCCGTGAATTTTTTGCTTCAGGTAGTTCGGGTGCAACGTTTGCTCCATCTGGGCGGCGTTGCCGTTGTAATAGGCTTCGATGTAGTTGGTGACGGTGGAGCGCACAGCCAACGCATCGTCGGCAGATGCTTGGCTGGTCTGCGCATTGGTTGACAGGGTGAAAACGAGCAGGATGCTCAGGGCGAGGGCGAGGCGGTTCATGTTGGATTGTCTCCGTGAAGAGAGGAAATCGGACAACGGATTATTGAGCCTTATACCCGTGAATGCAAGCACACCAAAGTGCATGGCGAGCTCGAAGTTGGGACGGGACCGTGGCTTTGCTTCCAGCGATGGCATCGCTTGACTACCTTGCTCTCGCGTACTCGGCTTTGGCTTCTTTGAAGATGGGGATGCCGGGGTCAGCGTCTTTCCAGAGGGTAAGGAAGTCCCGGTAGGATGCAAGCGCTCTCGCGTGGGCTGAGTCAGCATCTGTGCCATGAGAGGTTTTGGCTTGCAGCAGGTTGGCGCGAGCCACGCCGAGTTGTGCCAGGGATCCGGTCCAGCAGTTCCAGACCATGCCCTTGTGGTCGAGGATCGTTTGAAATTCGGCCGCCGCGGCGGTCCCTTGCCCCGAGGCAAGATAGGCCTCGCCGCGAATGTAGGTGGGATAGAGGCAAGAAACATTTTCGGCAAACGAGATGAGAGCAAATTCGATGGGAGGAGCCGCGGGCTCAAGATTCTTGAGGGCTTCCGCATTCGCGCCGCGATTTAACGCCAGTTGGGCGCGAATCGCGGGGAGCCAGAGTGACTGCACCTCGGTGTCGAGGGGATAGTCCTTGCCGATATCCTGCGCCAACGAGTTGGCCTTGGGCGCGTCCTTTGCTATGGCGTAGCTAAGAGCAGCTTCGACGCGGACGCCCTGGCTGCGGGGGAACAGTTTCAATCCATCCTCAGCCCACTGTTTGGCCTCGGCCGCGTTGCCGAATGCGGCTTCGCGGACGGCGGCATTCTCCAGCCAGATGGCAGCGTCTTCCTTTACGTCGAAGTGGAGGGCGGAATCTGCCGCCTTCCGGCTGAGCTCACGCGCCTGGCCCAAGTGGCCGGCGTAGGCTGCGGTATCGGCGGAGAGTGCGATGCCAAGATTCTCTTCGGGCCTTCCAGCAAACCACTGCAGCTGTTGAGCCATGGTCGGGGAGTTTCCCTCGAGAAAAGCCAAGGCGTAACGGACCTGGTGAAAAACGACCTTATCGACGTTATCCTTTGTCTCGGCGTGCGTCATTAACTCCTTCGCCTCGTCGAAGTGACCGGCAGCGGTCAGGTACATGGAAAGATTCGCGTACGCGGAGTTGGTCGGCGCGACCTGGAGCGACTCCCGATAAATGTCACAGCTCTTTTCGCGCTCGCCCATCGCGGAATAGGCATTGCCCAGAAAGTTGCGGGCATAAGTGCTTCTCGGATATCTGGCTACCCACTCCTGCAGCGGATCAACGACTTTTTCCCATTGGCCGGTTACGTGCGCATAATAGCTGGCTGTGATGTTCAGCTTTTCCACTTCGCTGGCATGCTCGCGCAAGGCAAAGGCCTTGGCGTAGTAGGGGCGAGCAGTTTCGGTTTCACCCAGGGTTTCGTAGTTGCCGGCAGCCATGTCGTAGGCGGCGGCGAAGTTAGGGTCGAGCTCGATAGCGCGCAGGCTGTGAGACAACGAGGCTTGGATGCCGACTTCGTTGTAGGTCTTGACGGCGAGACTGTATTCCTTGAGGGCTTCGAGCGATGAGGTGGTCGCATCCTGCAGCGGGACGTCGAAGGCCTGCACTGAGGCCAGCGACTCGCCTAACTTTGCACGCAATCCGGCGACTTCTTTCCCCAGCGCGTCGAGCACTTTCTCTTTCTTATCGACGGTCGCCAATTCCTGCGCCAGCACATCTCCGCTGCTGCAATTCACCGCTTGCACGCCGATAACGTACTGGCTTCCAAGACTGCTGATAGAACCCGCAATGTACGCCTTGCTTCCGGCGCGCTCGCAAACCTCGCGCGCGACCGCGGGCGTGAGCGGCTCGCCGGCTTTGCGATTCATCAATTGCAGGGTTGCCGCTAACTTGCTTCGCGGGAGAACCTCCAGGAATGGAGAACCGTTCAAAGCTACGTTCAGTGCTGCTTTCAGCGTTTCATCAAAGATTGCATCGCCAGTGCTGTTGGAGAAATCCGCGAGCACGATCGTGTCCTTGTCGGTTAAATGTTTGCCCGGCCGGCGAAGGTAATAAAGGCCTCCGACAATGACAAGAGCGATGAGTAGCGCGGAAGTCACGAGCGCGACATTTCTCCGCTTCACACGCGAGCCTGTAACTGCCGACGTCGCCGTTCGCAGCTCGCCGCTGCTTGATGACGCGGTAAAAAACTTTCCGCTCTCGGTGTCGCGCTTCAGGCGCTGCAGATCGGCACGCATCTCCGATGCCTGCTGGTAACGCAGCATGCGATCCTTCTCGAGAGCTTTGCCGATGATTCCGTCGAGGGGCGCAAGCAGTTCACGATTCCAACGGCTGGGCGGTTCCTCTTTTTCGTGCAGGATCGCGCCATAGGTTGCGCCTTGCGTGTCACGATCGAAAGGCAGCCGGCCGGTCGCCATTTCGTAAAGAGTTACGCCGAAGGAGAACAGGTCGGTGCGCTGGTCAAGAGGCTTGCCCGCGACCTGTTCGGGCGACATATAGCTCACGGTGCCCAAGGCGATGTTCTTGCTGGTGAGATCTCTGATCGACATGGTCGGATCGTCGGAGCCTGACTCGCGGCTGAGGGCTACGTCCGTTCTCTTCGCCAGCCCGAAGTCTAAAATCTTTACGTGGTCGCGTTTCGTGATAAAGATGTTCGCCGGTTTGATATCCCGATGGATGATGTCCGCCGCATGGGCCACGTCGAGCGCATCGGCGATTTCGATTGCCAGAGTGAGAAACAACTCTGCGTCCAGAGGACGCCCGGTGATGCGGCGCTTCAGGGTCACGCCGTCAAGAAATTCCATGGCGATGAAGACTCGCCCTTTGTCTTCGCCAATGTCGTAAATCGTGCAGATATTAGGATGATTGAGAGACGAGGCCGCGCGCGCTTCCCGGCGAAAGCGTTCGAGCGCCTCCGTATCCTGCGAGACGTCGTCGGGCAGGAACTTGAGCGCCACAAAGCGGCCGAGTTCCGCATCCTCAGCCTTGTAGACCACACCCATCCCGCCGCCGCCCAGTCTTTCGACTATGCGATAGCGGGAAACGGTTTGTCCGATCATTGGGCTGAATCTTAGGACCGGAGGCAGGACGAGTCAATGAAGATGTAGTTCCCGGCTCGTTTGTGGAAATACCCCTATGATCGACATTACGGCGAACCCTTTCGACTCCAGCAAGCGGACCAATTTCTAGTTCAAGTTCAGGTCGAAAAACGCCGCTTTGCCGCCTGGCCCTGCCAGCTTGAATCGACAAACTTTTTACATCTTGCTGACAAGTTCGCGATCGGCTTGGGGCAGAGTACCCGAGTCTGCAATCCGAACAGATCCCTCCGCTGAAAGGCACCGTATGAAATCCTTCTGCCTGTTTCGCACGTTTCTCCTCACAGTGTTGATCGCGGCCACCACTTTTGGCTTTGCACAAGGCTATACCATGACCGACATCGGAGTGCCTTCCGGCGACAATTTCGCGGTTCCGCGGGCCATTAACGCTTCCGCGCAGATCACGGGGTCGGCCGGCTATGGCGCGGACGGCAGCGTCTTTTTATTTGGTCAGAACGGCTTTACAGTGCTCGGCACGCTTGGGGGCAATTCTGGAATCGGGAACGGGGTCAACAGCTCCGGCCAGGTGGCTGGTTATTCCACCAACGCAGCCGGCACATACCGCGCGTTTATTTCTGAAAGCGACACACTGGTTGATATTGGAGACCTTGGTGGGGGAACGGCCGTCGCTTATGCCGTTAACGACTCGGGGGATGTCGTGGGGTCGTCGGTTACAAGCGATGGGAGCAATCATCCGTTCCTCTATAGCAACGGTGCAATGAACGACCTGGGCACGCTCGGCTCGCCGGTGGGCGGAAGCTGGTGGAACACGGCGAACGGAATAAACAACTCCGGAACGGTTGTGGGATATTCCTACACTAACCGGGACAGCGCGCCCATTCGGGGATTTATCTGGCGCAACGGCAAAATGACCGAGATGGGCACACTCGGCGGGACGATGAGCCAAGCTTATGCGGTCAACAATCTTGGCGAAGCGACGGGCATTGGATACCTGAAGAACGGCGCCGCGCACGCTTTCATCAGCGATCCTACGGGGCAACACCTGAAGGACCTCGGGGCTCTGCAGGAAATCAGCGACTCCTGGGGGTTCGCCATTAATGACTCCGGGGTGGTCGTTGGGCAGTCTTACACGAATAGCGGGGCCGTTCACGCGTTCGTGTATGACGGGAAAAAAATGCTGGATCTGAACGATCTGGTTCCGAAGAGCTCAGGATGGGTGCTGATCGAGGCTAACGGGGTGAACGATGCGGGCCAAATTGTCGCCGACGGACTTGATGGCGCCGGCAATGAGCACGCGTTTCTGCTGACTCCGCAATAACGGGCAGCTTTTCGAGCGTTTTACGCGATGGATGCGGCGAATTTCTTGGGAACATCAGCGCGGACGCGATGAGAGTGGCTCGGTGCGATGCTGTTCGATGCGGATTTGAGTTCCACCGTGGAACCGGAGATGGTGGCGATTTGGCGGCGCAAGTCGCGAGCTTCGCGCTGCAGATCCTGAGCGAGGCGATAGTAATTGTCCTGCTGGCGAGGGTCGGGCAATTCCGAGGCTAGATTTGTGATGCGCAGAATTTCCTTTTCGAGAACTGCCAAGCGATCCTGAAGCGCTTCCAAATTCATACGAGCCGCCTCGTCCGGCAAGATGTAATTGCGTGCCGAAATATATTCTAGCCGATCATCGTAAGGGAACAGGACGGTCGAACGGCACCGACGAGGCGGGGGAGCAGTTTTGGCCGATGCAGGCTTTGCTGGGTTCTTTTGCCGGGTCCGTGCGTTGGAATCTCTGTTGAACCTAGCAGTCAGCATTCTTTCCGGGCTTCATTTGCCGGAGTTTCTTCGAGAACGCCTGGCGAAACATGAGCCGACCATGCTGCTGCTGATGGCAGTAAACCCGCTTTCACCATCAGGCGCCTGGCCCTCGGTGACTCCTTCGGGGCCGTCGCACGCGTTGATGCGCGTAACCGAGTAGGAAGCGATCTGGCTGGAACGGGTGAATTGCTGGAAAAAGAATTCCGCTTCGGCAGCGGAGTTGTTCTGAACCGAGTTGTCGTTGCTGCACAACCATCCTGCCATGGCTGTGGAGGGATAGCTGAAGATCGGATCATCGGTGCCGTCGAC
>JASHNX010000310.1 GCA_030041415.1 Candidatus Sulfotelmatobacter sp. | reverse complement strand
CCCCGTGACTCCATTCTGTCCTTTATAGAAAGGAGGCTGGTAGACAACAAACGTGTTGTAGATGAATTTGCGGTCCCAAGCCTGTCTCCCATACTGTTCGCCCAGATTGAAGTCATCTAAGGTATTGAGTTCGCTTGAGGATTGCGCCTGCGCCGCCGTCCCCAGAGCCTTCGACCAAGTGAAGTTGGATTGCATCGTCACTCCGCGCCAATCAGATGTTCTGACGGAAGCGAAGCCGGCATTGTAGTTGCCATAGCCGATGCTCGCATTTTGAAAGGCGCCGTCGGTAAATGCGCCCGAGCAGCCGATTGTAGTCACCCCGTTGCAGGTGCTGGGAATCGGAGTGCTCTGCAAGCTGCGCGGAAAATTAAAGGCGCCGACATTTCCATTGACATCCGTGCACCCGCCAACCGGGCAGCCCACGCCGGAGTCTAAATCGCTCCAGAGAAACCAGACCTGTGCATTTTCAAGATTTTTCGTACCGCTGGCACCTTCATTGGCTACGACTGCAGCCGTGCAACTGGAGAAGCCATTGCAGTAGCCCGTCCCCTTCAACGCATGCTCGAAGAAAGGCTGTGGCGTCACAGCGCCAGGATTGGGTCCGGCCGCGCCGCCGCAAGCCCCACCAGCCAAACCTGCAAGACCGCCGCAGTATTGCAGCACTACATTGGCGTAGGCTTGCTTAAATTGCTGGCCACCGAGCGTCATCATGTAGGGAACAGGGTTGAGTTCAACCGGTTGGTACTCGTGGGTAATTCTGCGACCGATATAGCCGAGCTCCAAGGTAACTCTTTGGCTCAACTGTCGCTGAAGAGTGAAATCGAACGCGTCGATCGCATTCGCTCGGAAACTCGGATCCAATCCTTCGGGGGAGGACGAGAAGCTGTTGTTGAACCCAGGATAGACTGGCTGGGGCAACGTCGAGCTCGCAAGCGAGATCAACGGGACACTCGGGCCACCGGCAGCGGAGGCGCTTTGCCCAACGCGAAAAGCAGTCGAGTAAGTTCCAGCACCCGAAGCACCGCAGGTCCAGCTTCCCGGCGCAGAGCCAACCAGATTCGAAGGGCAAGATACCGGCTGTTCGAGCCCGAGTCCCAAAAGCGGAACCAACACTTGTACAACGCCATTGGTACGACCGTATTGACGGCCATAACCGCCTCGCAGAACTGTATCTTGAGTCCCGAAGAGCTTGCCAGCCATCGTGTCCGAAGCGAAGTGCGGATTCCAAGCGAGGGCGACGCGCGGGCTGAACTCTCCGTAGAACGGATTGTAGGGATACTTCAATCCGTTAGCGGTATTGCCTACCAAAGCAAACCCCATTTCCGGGTTGTATACCTGTCCGGCAAGCGCAGCTTTCTTGACATTATTAAGGTAGGTCTCTGTGCTTAACGGCTCATCCGCGGCGTCTACCAATACAGTCTGTTTGCCCTGCGCCTCGACCGGCGGCATCTCCAATGAGTAACCCACGCCGTAAGTAAAGGTGAAAGTGGGCTTCATATGCCACGTATCGCTGAAATAAACGTTGTAGTAAGGAATAACGCTCTGGTCGAATGCATTGGAAAGCGGGGGTAACAAACTAAGATTTGGACCCGAGCGGGCGAACATCTGCGATGCGACAGAGACAACCCCCAATGCCGCAGCTGTCAACGAATCGCATGTCTTCGCGCCTGTGGAAACGGTAGGAGTCGTCGCGCAAGGATATAGCAGAGCCCCCAACCCCGATCCGTTCACGTTGTTGCCCAGAGAATACACAGGGAAGGCGTTGATGGTGCCGCCGCTGTCGTTGCGCTGGTGATAGTCAAAGTTGTGCTGATAAGTACCTCCCCATTGGAATAGGTGGTTGCCTTTTAGCATGGAAATGTCGTCACGAAACATGTTGTCATGGCCATCCCAGAAACGGCGGCGGATGTTCTGGTTGTTGACGTTAAACGGTCCGAGATCCTCGACCGCCGACTGGCCGGCATCCAGTTCAAGCGCGCCACCCAGCCCCGGGAGTTGCGGCGGAGCCCCGGCACGTTGCCACGCCCACCAGTTCCGCAAGAAGCTGTAATGAATGTCGTTGGTGGTGTTGGTGGTGATGTTCGTGGTCAACCCCGCGACCAGATACCAGTCTCGAATCGGATCGCTCGATTGAGAGGCCGGCGTGCCCAGCGTATCTCCGGGGAAGAAGCCCCCGATATCAACCTGGTCATCGGAAGCAAGGTTCATTTTGTAATAACGCCAGCTGGCCATGAAATGGTTCCTGGAGCCGAAATCGTGATCGATACGCGCCACGTCAAAGTTGCTTGTGACGGGCAAACTCAGGTTCCCCGCAAATCCCAAAATGTTTGCGCTGTCGCAGACGCTCTGACTGCAAGCGGCGTTGGACTGGGGTTCATACTTATTCCATATTTGCGAAACCAAAGGATTGAGACCGAGACCAAGCGGGTCGCATAAGCCTCCGGGCGCTCCGCTGCAGCCGTAGTTGGCCGCGTACGTGACGCCTTTGTAGGTTACTAGAACGTTGTTCAGGTTGTAAGCGATCCCACCCGTCGCAGAGTTTGTTAACAGCCCCAACCGCAAGGCCGGCGAGGGAACATCTCTAGTGACGGTTTCGGAGTTTGGATAACGGAAGCCTTCGTAATTGAAGAAGAAGAAGCTCTTGCCGCCGAGAACTGATTTGTTCGTCAGCGGTCCTCCGAGCGCGCCGCCGAAGCGGCTGTAATGATAAGAAGGAAGGTCGATGTGGCCGCAGTTTGGCGCGCCGCATTGCGCTACTCCTTGCCAGTTAAATTCGTTGTTCGCCCAGGCGTTCGATGACCAGTTATTGTCCTTGTAGTATTCATAGGCGGTTCCGTGGAAAGTACTTGTGCCGCGTTTAGTAACAATCTTGATTTCCGCCCCGGCGGAACTGTTGAAGTCGGCCGTTTGCCCCGCGGTATTCACCTTGAACTCCTCGACACTGTCGGCCGGAGTGGGTAATACGCCCGACGGGGCAGAGAAAGTAAACGATTGAGTCGACATTCCTCCGGTTGGATCGCCGATAACCATATTTTGCTGCGTACCGGTATATACGCCGCCGCTGCCATCCATATCGTTGCTGTTGTTGCCGCCATCCAGCGAGAAATAACTTTGA
>JASHNX010000309.1 GCA_030041415.1 Candidatus Sulfotelmatobacter sp. | reverse complement strand
GCTGGATTATGTGGCCCAGGGAAAAGTGAAATCGGTGATTGAAACCTACCCATTGGCTGAAGCGCCGAAGGCGTATGAACGCGTAGCGGAGGGCAAGGCGCGGTTCCGCGCCGTCCTTACAATGTAAATTCCCAACGGGAAATTGTTCCCAAGGTTGTAATTGTGCAGCGTAACGATCGAGATTGCTAACCCTTCATCGAGTGGAGCGTATGTTTCTGGCGTCGAATCATTACGTAGGTCGCTCCCACAAGAAAAATTCCAGCGAGGCCGCCCAGAATCCACCACCGGTACTCCTGTAGCGGATCGGGTGCGTCGATCGGAACGCCCAATCCCCCTCCGGGACGCGCATTGGACTGCGGAACCGGAGGACTGCCGACCGCAGGTTGCTCGCTAAGGCCCTGCGCCTGTCCACCACTTTGTCGCGCACCTTCCAGCTTACCTGCCCCGGAAATGCTAAAGGCCAGATTTCTGCCTGCAGGGATATCTGCGGCTGCTTGCAAACGAGAATCCGGCTGTTTGGGTGATTCAATCGATTGGAAGTTTGAGGCTGCAGCCGCTTTGAACTGCATAGTTTTCGGAAAAGCGACCAGGAAATGTTTCAAAGGGTAGATCGACTTGGGATCAATATTTGCACTCCCTGAATACGGCAGCAGGTATCTTACTTGGAAGCTCGTTACGCCCGGTCGCAGCGGAAAATCGAACGAATACCGATTCCTCTCATCCTCCGGCGCCGGTGCGATTCTCAGAGGATTGCCGGTTTCGGTCACGGCCGAGGCATCGACAATGCGCGCACCTTCGGGAAGGTAGAACTCGAAATCTTTTTCGCTCATTTGAGTGCGAGGCGGATTCGAGTTATTCTGCACCCAGAATTGCCGGGTTACTGCGAGTTGACCTTGCACCGGCAATAAGTACATAACGTCGGCGACTGCAGTGATACCGTCCACCTTTTGCGAGACATCATAAACATCCATGTCCACCGACGTCGTTCCCGGAGGAACCATACGGAGGTAGGTGGCGCCTTGGTGGATCGCGCGAATCAGGTGAGGTCCACGATTTGCGAGCTTGAAGGAAAAGTTGCCATTGGCGTCGGTCTTGGTCTTCCCAGACTCTTCCATTCCCAGATGCGGTGAGAGGAGCCCGACTTCATCACCTGCCGCGGGCTTGCCAGTTGTGGGGTTGTTCACTCGTCCGGTCAGAGTCTGTCCGGCAGCCAGCGTGGTTAGCAGCATGGCAGTGAGCGCGATCAAGAACGGAGTTGTTCTTCGCATCATTGTTTCTCGCTTCGTTCGTTTTTGCATCATTATTGAGCTCGCCGCCGTGGAGGCTTGTCTTCGAGTCTCCCGATTTCCGCCAGACGGGTTGTGGCTTCATCTTGCAACGAGCTCTTCAGGAACGGGTAGCCGCCATCGGGAATCCTGCCTGCTCTATGCTTCAGATTCAGGTCGCGCAAGTTTTCATAGACCGCTTCTTTGTGCTCGCGCATGCAGACCACTCCGTGGTTTCCGGCTTCAATCCAAGTTCTCCTGGCGCAAACATATAAACAAATGCGATCGTGATTGGAATGCAGACCGGGCAGAATTGCTCTTTGCGTTTGCGCCGTCCTGCCGACCGTCGAGGTCCGTGAGAGCAAGCCACAGGCCATTGGGTTCGAGCTTTGGATGTTTCGGAGATTGATTGCTGGGACTGAGGATTCCACCCTATCCGCACACTTAAGATTGGTGGTGCTCGCTGATGGACAGCTATATCTGTCGAAATACGGACTGCTGGTGTTCGGCCACGTCAGTACAAAACCATTCGTGGCCGAACCCCAGCGTCTCGACCTACTCACCACTGCTTTCGCCGACGGATATCAGCTTGCCACCGACATACGTCTCTTGTTGGGCCTGCGCGATCTGCCGCTCCTGCTGTTTGGAGTAAATGAACTCATGACCGATCGTCTCGCCGGGATAGATCCACTCCACAAGAGCAGGGATCCCGTTGTGCAGTTCCGCCAGCGTGATTACGGTGTAGGCGGCTGGCTGCGAGCGGTCGGCTGAGACTGTAATGACCGTCGCAACCACGGCGCCGCGATCTGCGTTGAATATCTGGATGGCCTCCGGATCGTTCTCGTCAGCACGCTGAAGCCAATAGGTTCCTGCAGGCAACACCTCGCCGGGAATCTCAACAGGCTTGTCGAACGTAACCTTTGTCAATTCGTTCGAAACGTCTGCATGCGCTGTTAATTCGAAGAACATAACAAGAGCGAGCATTAATCCGAGTGCGATAGAAAACTTATGAATTTGCATTTGTATTCTCCTTTACGAAATATCACTTTCAAGTTTCAACTGCGATCAGAAGACATGTTTGCCTATGTGGGTCACTGCTTTGGCAGTGCTCTTGCCTACGACCACGACTGCTTTGCAGGAACCTTTACCGGCAGCCTTGACGCTGTGACCGATTACGTCACTGGCGAACGAAGAGGTCGCAAGACATCCTGAGAGAACAACCAGAGCTAATAGCTTTTTCATATTTCCTCCTCTTTGTGCTCAGTGATGAACCTCGCGTCAATTACGAAATACAGCAACCTACTTCGAGCATCGCCTCTGAGCTTGTTTTTCACACTTTGCAGAAAGGGCACGGGGCATGCCAAAATCCGGAGGTCGCAGAGGTTCTTTGTAAGACTTTTATTCCGTGGAGTTTAGGTTGAATGGATCCGGCAACGAGAGTGAAGTGTCGAGACTGTCGGATGTGTCGTTGGTAGCTCCGTCGTGTTCCGACGGTTGATTCGGATCGATTCCCAGCTTTTGCATGCGGGTGATAAAGGTGGTGCGTTTCAAGCCGAGACGTGACGCGGCACCATCTCTTCCCCCGACTCGGCCGTCGGCTTCCTTCAAGGCGCGCACCATTTGTTCCCGATCGACGTCCGCAAGGATACTGCGAACCGGACGCCGTCTTTGCGACCGGTCTCGCACCTCCTCTGGGGTAACTTCGGCCGGGCCATGCTGCTCCAACTGCGCCAGAGGAACGATTAATGCTGGGCCGGGCGAGAGAATGACCGCCCGCTCGATCACGTTCTGCAGCTCACGAATGTTTCCGGGCCAGGAATATTGCTGCAATGCATCCATCGTCGCCGGAGATATGGTCTCTATTGTCTTGTTCATGCGGCGAGAAAACTCTTCCGCGAAATGCCTCACCAAAAGCGGGACATCCTCCCGGCGATCCCGCAACGCCGGCAGATCAACTGGAAATACGTTCAGGCGGAAGAAAAGATCGGATCGATACTTTCCCTCGTCGACCATCGCTCCTAGATTTCGATTGGTTGCGGCAATCAGACGGATATTGGCCGAGAGCGTTCGTGTGCTTCCGAGGCGCTCAAACTCACGCTCCTGCAGCACTCGCAGGAGCTTCGGTTGGAGTTCGAGCGGGAGATCACCGATCTCATCCAGAAAAAGAGTGCCGTTATTTGCTAGCTCAAGCCGGCCACTGCGTTGCGTAACGGCTCCGGTGTAGGCTCCTCTTTCATGGCCAAAGAGTTCGCTTTCGAGCAGTCCAGAGGGAATGGCGGCGCAGTTGAGTCTTACAAACGTTCTGGAATGCCGCGGGCTGAGATTGTGGATGGCGCGGGCAATCAACTCTTTTCCTGTTCCCGTGTCGCCATAGATAAGGACAGTAGATTCTGTTGGCGCCACGGTTTCCACGAGCTTCAGAACGCGGCGCAGCTCAGCACTCTTGCCCACAATCTCCTTAAAGTTTAGGTCTGAGCGGATTTCGTCTTCGAGATAGAGGTTTTCCTGAGCAAGCTTCTGCGTAAGTTCCGACAGTTCTTCCTGTGCTCGCCGCAGTTCCTG
>JASHNX010000308.1 GCA_030041415.1 Candidatus Sulfotelmatobacter sp. | reverse complement strand
ACATCGAGCGCGACATTCTTGAAAAGGACACGGCCGGCGGTGCGAACCGCGACCCCATTGACCAGAAAATCGGCGACCTTTATGGATCCTGCATGGATGAGAAAGCGGTCGAGGCGAATGGGGTAAAGCCCATAAAGCCGGAGTTGGAAGCCGTTGCTGCAGTGAGCAGCAAGAGCGACCTCATGCGCGAGCTCGCTCGCCTGGATCTGATCGGCGAGGGCTCGCTGTTCAATTTTTATTCCCAGCCCGACTTGCACAACGCCGCTCAGGTGATCGCCGATATCGACCAGGGTGGTCTTACGCTGCCCGATCGCGATTACTACATTAAAGACGACCAGAAAATGAAAGACATGCGGCAACATCTGGTCGAATACGTCGCCCAGCTTTTTACACTGGCTGGGCAATCGCCCCAGCAGGCGGCCGGTTCGGCAGCAACTGTGCTCCGCATCGAAACAGCTCTCGCCAATGCCTCGATGGACCGGACAGCGCGCCGCGATCCGAAAAACCGCGATCACAAA
This sequence comes from Candidatus Sulfotelmatobacter sp., assembly GCA_030041415.1. Classification (GTDB taxonomy): domain Bacteria; phylum Acidobacteriota; class Terriglobia; order Terriglobales; family Acidobacteriaceae; genus Sulfotelmatobacter. The sequence goes on along the minus strand of JASHNX010000308.1, from coordinate 6,258 downwards.
ATGACGCGAGCCGAAGCCGTCGATTTGGCTCCCAGTTTTCACCTGAACCAATATTTCGTCGACGAGGGGGCGCCGAATTTCACGGAGATTAACGTCACCAACCCTGAGTTTTTCAAGCAGGTAAATGGAGTGATCGAATCCGAATCCCTTGATGCCCTGAAAATCTATGTGAGCTGGCACGTTCTCGACGCCGCAGCGCCCTGGCTTTCGCCGCCTTTTGTCGATGCGAATTTCAAGTTCCAGCAGGCTTTGACCGGGCAGAAAGAAATTCAGGCGCGGTGGAAGCGCTGTGTCGGCCTCGTCGACCGCGAATTGGGCGAGGGTCTCGGAGAAAAATACGTCGATGTAACTTTTGGCGCCGAAGGCAAACAGCGCATGCTAAAGATGGTGGCCGCGCTCGAAGCTTCGCTTTCAAACGATATTCACGATCTTTCCTGGATGAGCGATGAAACCAAGAAGCAAGCCAAGGAAAAACTGGAGGCGATCGGCAATAAGATCGGCTATCCCGACAAGTATCGTGACTATAGCTCGATCGTGATCAAGCCGGACGATCTCATTGGTAATATCGACCGCGCAAATACATTCGAATCCAGGCGAGAGCTTGCAAAGATCGATAAGCCCCTGGACCGCAAAGAGTGGGGCATGACTCCGCCCACAGTAAACGCCTATTACAGCCCGCCATACAATGAAATCGTATTTCCCGCAGGAATTCTGCAGCCGCCGTTCTTCGATAAGAAAATGGATGATGCCGTGAATTTCGGCGGCATCGGCGTCGTCATCGGGCACGAACTGACTCACGGTTTCGACGACCAGGGCCGCAAATTCGACGCGCAGGGAAATCTGCACGACTGGTGGACCGCGGAAGATGGCAAAGAATTCGAATCTCGGGTTAGTTGTGTCGCCAATGAATACTCCAATTTCGTTGCGGTGGACGATCTTCATGTGAATGGTCGGCTCACGCTGGGCGAGAACACTGCCGACAATGGCGGCGCCCGGGTTGCGCTGATGGCTCTGGAGCGCATGATCGCCGAAGACAAGACCGGAAAAGAAGGCCAGACTATAGACGGCTACACGCCGGAGCAGAGGTTCTTTCTGGGATTTGCCCGCGTGTGGTGCGAGAAGAGGAGTCCGGAGGTCTCGCGCAGCAGAGTACTCACCGATCCGCACTCGCCGGGAAAATATCGCATCGATGGCGTAGTGCAGAACATGCCTGAATTCGAAAAGGCCTGGGGATGCAAGGCAGGGCAGCCGATGGTTTCAGAGAATGCCTGCCATGTGTGGTGAACTGTTGTAGGGGCTTCGGCCCATAGGTAGCTCTATGGGTTATTGTTGCGGGGCGAAGTAGCCTTTTCGCGCGCGGACTTGCAGATCTTTCTTCAGCGCGGAAATTTCAATCGTGCGGAAACGGCCATCTGCGTCAAAATCGGCTGGCCTGTAAGAGACCACGTACTGGCTGCGTAGTTCGTCCTCGATCGAGGCGAAGGAGTGGGTAATATCCTTCATCTTGAAAGGGAAGAATGCGCGGCCACCGGTGGCTGCGGCCAGTTGTTCGAGAACTCTGTCGCCTCGCAGGATCAGGCCGCTATCGTCAGTGGAGATTGCATAAATAATGACTTCGGCCCGCTCGGCCATCTCGATCGCCTGTGAGCGCGAAACTTCGCTTTGATTATCTTCGCCGTCGCTGACGACAACGATTGCCTTGCGTACCGGATGATCCGGCCGGTCCTTCAGGAACTTTTCCTTGCATGCTCGGTAGATTGCATCGTACAGAGCCGTGCCTCCGCCATCGTGCAGACTGTGAACTCCCGCAGAGAGCAGTTGCACGCTGTCGGTCGAATCCTGTGCCATCCGGCTTTGCTTGTTGAATCCCACCACAAATGCCTGATCGAAGCCACTGCGAATCGTATGTTGAAGAAAGCTGACCGCCGCATCCTGTTCGAAACTGAACCGGCTCTCTACTGAACCGCTCACGTCGATCAGCAAGCCGAGATGCAAGGGCAGGTCGGTTTCCCTGCGGAAGTTCACAATGGATTGCGGCGGTTTGTGATCGTCAAGGATCGCGAAATCATTTTCGTTCAGGTCGCGCACGAATTTGCCGTGCTTGTTGGTGGCGATGAAGAGCACGTTAACTTCGTCAACGCGCTTGTGAATCGTGAGCAGGGAACCGGACTGGGGATCGTCGTAACTGGAAGGGGCAGGAGTAGAAGCAGCCGAATAAGCGCTAAGATTCGCTGCGCCGCTGACGTACGTTGACTGGCCAAAAGCCGGCGAAGCGCCGGCGAAAGCCACAATCACCGTCAAAATGTTCCGTGTCCAGCGTATGTACTTCATTCCAAAACAATACAAAATTTTCATTCCGGCCAGCCCGAAAACACCATCTCCCATTGAATAGATGCACGCCAGTTGCCGAATGACTGTGTTCTTATGCCTTGCCTCCCTTGACTTTAGAGGCTTTCGGCTCTGCGGCCAAGTTACAGAAGGAGCACGCGTTTGGTCATGGCAAACTCGAGAACCAACAAAAAAGGGTGAAAAAATATGATCCAACCGGACCATTTGGAATCAACCTTTTCCCATAGCTCTCAGATTACAATCCCTGACATCAGGATTTTCGCTGCCAGATGCGGTCGCCATTCTGAGCAGTAGAGGAGGGATCAATATCGATGAAAATTCGTAACGTCATAATTTCGCTGATGGCTCTCTTCGTATGCGTGTCTGCGGCGTTCTCCGACGATGTACGCGAAGAGGAGCGAGTCAGAGATGCGGGCGAAGTGATGAAAGAAATTCTCAACATTCCCGATGACATTCCCCAAGATCTGCTGGACAAGGCGGAATGCGTCGTCGTTCTGCCTTCCGTCAAAAAAGGCGCGTTTGGCGTGGGCGCCAGCTATGGACGCGGTGTCATGATTTGCCGCAGCGGCCCACACTACACCGGACCATGGGGACCGCCGGCATTGTATGCGCTCGAAGGTGTCAGCATTGGATTTCAGCTCGGTGGCCAGGCGACGGACTTTGTTCTGCTCGTGATGAATCCCAGAGGGGCGCGCTCTCTGCTATCAAGCAAAGTGAAATTGGGCGCCGATGCCTCTGCCGCTGCCGGTCCCAAAGGCCGCACCGCTGAAGGAGCAACTGATGTCGTCATGGAAGCGGAGATTCTTTCCTATTCACGCAATAAGGGATTGTTTGCCGGCATCTCGCTCGAAGGTTCGACACTGCGCTCCGACGGCAGCGCCAACGAAAAGTTGTACGGAAAGAAATTGACCGCAAGAGAAATTATCGTAGAACACAAAGTGGGCGTTCCCGAGTGCGCCCGGGAATTGGTTTCGCTGCTCGACACGAAATCGCCGAAGAATAAATCGGATCCGAAGTCGCTCGAATAGCTCATCGCAAAGTATCAGGTCCTGATCTGTTGTGCCGCCGATGCCATCAAAGCTACCCAAACCAGTGCAGTCCGTTCGTTGCCCCTGGGCTCAAACCGAACTCATGATTCGCTATCACGACGAAGAGTGGGGCGTGCCTGTGCACGATGACGCCAGGCTCTTCGAATTTCTTATCCTCGAAGGCGCGCAAGCTGGCCTCAGTTGGGAAACCATTCTCAACAAGCGCGAGAACTATCGCGCTGCCTTCGACGGCTTCGACGCACAAAAAATCGCCCGCTATGATCGGCGCAAGCTGGCACAATTGTTGAAAAACCCGGGCATCGTGCGCAATCGCCTGAAGATAGCGTCTGCGGTGCAGAATGCCCGCTCATTTTTGCGCTTACAAGAAAAGCACAAAAGCTTTGACGCATACATCTGGCAACTCGTCGGCGGAAGCCCGTGCATGAATTCCTGGAAGACACGAAATCAGGTTCCCGCGCGGACTGGCGCGTCTAACGCAATGAGCAAAGCCCTCAAAAAAGAAGGCTTCAATTTTGTGGGATCGACGATTTGTTACGCATTTATGCAGGCGGTCGGAATGGTCAATGATCATCTCGTCTACTGCTTCCGCTACGGCGTTTGCTGCAAATAGCCGGAGGTTCAACGCAGGTCTGCGGGAAATGGTCGCCCGGGTGCGATATCTCCCTCAGATCGTCGCCGCCGCACAGATGACAAAAGCTCCGGCGTGAACTAATCTGGAAGTCCCAGCCGCACCAGACTCAAAGCCGGGATGGCGGAACTGGCAGACGCAGCGGACTCAAAATCACTCACCAAAATCGCTTCCATCTTTAACTATCTAATTTAAATACATTTAGCAATATTCGCTTGACTAGTCAGCTCTTTCACGACTATTACACGGTTAACGCATTTCTCGCCGCCGCTTCCTCATAGGAGTTCACATGCCAGAAGACCACACCATTCTGGGCGGCAAAGTCCACGTTTACAAGCGCCCCGACAGCAACCTTTGGCAATGCTCGACCTATTTTGCCGGCAAAAATCGCCGCACCAGCACGAAAGAAGAGAGTCTCTCCAAAGCCAAGGAAATCGCGGAGGACTGGTATCTACGGCTCCGCGGAAAACTTCACGACGGCGAGATCAAGAGCGAAAAGACCTTCCGCGAAGTCTCTCAGCACTACCTGCGAGAGTTCGACATCATGACGCAGGGTGAACGCAACAAGCACTATGTTGAAGGCCAGCACTGGCGCTCTAGAGGACGCTTGGTTCCGTTCTTCGGAAATCTTGGCATCTCAGAGATTACCTCGGGAAAGATCCAGGAATATCGACTGCGCAGGCACCAGGAGGCCATTGCGAAATATGGCAAGCCGCCAGGACGCAGCACGATGCATCAGGAAATTGTGACCCTACGCCAGACCTTAAAAACAGCGATTCACCTGTGAGGGTTCCTTCACATGACCGCCTGATCAGTTCCGTAGCTGCCATTACTGGCTTAAACTTGGGGACTTTACCTGCACGACATCGATTTGCGTACAAACGATATTTGCGTGATTCATCAAGTGCGGTCTTGTTCCCCTTCGATCGCAGCGCCTCGACACGCTCGTGCTGCGCTTGATGAACCAGGGCGATCCTGCCGTGCGTCACGCGTGGTTTGTGCTGGATGAGCTTGCGAGCCTGCAGCGATTGCCACAATTGCATACGGCCCTGACCGAGAACCGTAAATCGGGAAATCCGGTTGTGATCGGTTTCCAAGGCCGCAGCCAACTCGAGGTGCGCTACGGGCATGAGGCCGAGTCAATGCTGTCCCAGCCGGCGACAAAGATCTTTCTGCACACCAGCGAGCCCCGCGCTGCAAAGTGGATCTCGGACACGATTGGCGAAGTTGAGATGGAACGCTTGAAGGAGACGGTGAACACCCAACCTCTGAAGCTCACAAACTCCAAGAGCTATCACCTTGAAAGACGAACGGAGCCACTCGTGCTGCCCTCCGAGATCAGTGGCCTCGAGCGTCTTCATGCATTTCTTAAGATCGGCAATATGGTCGCGCCGTTCGGTTTTCCCTACACACCGCCGCTGAAGTCTCAACAGGGGTTCATACCCAGAGCAAGCTCTCCTCGAGTAATCGAAATGGAGAAGAGGACATCTGAGCCAACGGTAGCTCCGGCCAGGCAGGAGACTAGCCCGCGTGGTTTGGAAGAAAGCCCGAAGGGGATAGCTGCCGGCCAGGAACCGTACTTCGAGTGAATGAATCATGCTCACGATCTCCAAACCGCTCAGCGCCGGCCAAGCCCAGACCTATCACAAAGAAGAATTCGCCAACGCCCAGGAGAACTATTACTCCGAGGGCGATCGCATCCGCGGCGAATGGCACGGCAGATTGGCCCAGGAGTGGGGACTCCGCGGGGAAGTCCAGGAGGAACACTTCCGGCGCCTCGCCAACGGGCAGCATCCTCTAACGGATGAACAACTCGTAAGGCATCAAACCGCACGCGAATACCTGAATGCCCGAGGTGAGACGGTCAGCACCATGGAGCACCGTGCCGCGTGGGATGCGACGTTTTCGGCTCCCAAGAGCGTGTCGTTGACCGCGCTGGTCGGTGGAGACGAAGCCGTCCGACAAGCTCATCGGGACAGCGTCAAAGTCGCATTGAACGAGATGGAACGGTTTGTCCAGGCACGGATGGGCGGGAATCGCCTGCCGGAAACGACTGGCAAATGGATCGCAACGAGCTTCGAGCACGACAGCGCCCGCCCAGTGAATGGATACGCGGCCCCGCAATTGCACACTCATGTTGTGTTTTTCAATCTCACTGAAACAAAGAACGGCGAAGCTCGAGCCTTGCAACCGCACGAACTTTACCGATCTCAACAGTACGCGACTGCGATT
>JASHNX010000307.1 GCA_030041415.1 Candidatus Sulfotelmatobacter sp. | reverse complement strand
GGGTTTGTGAGCCGCGATCCGCGCGGAAAAGAACGCAAGAAGTATGGCCAGAAAGGCGCTCGCAAGCGGTTCCAGTTCAGCAAGCGCTAGTGGCGAGTTGCAAGTATTAGAAGCTGAGCGAAAGCAGGTTTCTCGCCGGGAGTACTCGGTTCGGAATGGCAAAGCTGTTGGCTGGAACTGAGAGCTAAAAGCTACTCATTGATTTGGGTGTTCAATTCTTCCCGCCCCGTGCGGGACGGGAAATCAATCTGGAGCGGTTGTGGACGCGACGGATGCAGATTAAAAGAGGAGGTTGATTGGCTACTATCACTATGAAGGAGTTGCTCGAAGCGGGCGTTCACTTCGGGCACCAGACGAAGCGCTGGAACCCCAAGATGAAGGAATACATCTTTGGTGAGCGCAATGGCATTTACATCATCGATTTGCAGAAGACGCTGAAAATGTTCAAAGAGGCGTCGAAGTTTGTGCAGGATCTCGCGGCCGAAGGCAAGATCGTGCTATTTGTCGGCACCAAGCGCCAGGCGCAGGATGCCATCGCCGAAGAGGCGACCAAATGCGGCGGTTTCTACATTAATCAGCGCTGGCTGGGCGGTCTGCTCACCAATTGGGTGACTGTGCAGAAGTCGGTGAAGCGGTTGAAAGAGCTCGATGAGATGGCCACTGATGGCCGCTACGAGTTGCTGCCGAAAAAAGAAGTGATCAAGCTCGAGCGCGAGCGCAAGCACCTGCAGGCAAACCTCGCGGGTATCAAGAACATGAGCCGGTTGCCGGACGCGATTTTTGTGATCGATTCCAACAAGGAACAGATTGCGGTGCGAGAGGCGCGCAAGCTGGGCATTCCGGTAGTTGCCGTGGTTGATACCAATTGCGACCCCAGCGAGGTGGATTACGTAATTCCCGGTAACGATGACGCGTTGCGGGCGATCCGGTTGTTTACCTCGAAGATTTCGGAATCGATTGCCGAGGGCGCGCAGTTGATGACCGACAAGCAGGTCGCCGAGATGAGCGCGGCTACTGAACAGGCGCAGGCACAGGAAACGGCTCCGGCACAATACGATGGCGCTGACATGGAACCAGAAGCCGTGGGCGCCGACGCGAGTGCTGACATGGAAGACATCAGCATGGAAGAAGTGTTGGGACCGGGCGGACATAAGAAACCGGTGGCCAACGAGGACGCCGACGTTCCCAAGGTTGAGAGCCAAACGGTTTAGCGAGTCGTGAGTCGCCAGAAAAAGCAGATTCCTCGCTTCGCTCGGAATGACAGAAGTTGGGAAGGGCACGACTTCAGTCGCGCCGATAGAGTGCAAGCGTAGAGTGGGCTTTAGCCCCTGAGGGACTCTCAGAGAGAGTTCAAACAAACCGGGCGCCAGAATTTAGACCCGCGCGGGTCATCGTTAGAAAATCCCAGGCGCGGGTCTTATTTTGTAAACTTCGCGGTTTCGGAGTTGCAAAGTTTCAAGGGCGGGCGGGCAAAATGTTTCGTTCAGGCTGAGCGTCTGAAACCGCGCGACTATGAGGCTTTGGCGCCCGGGCAAGCAACAGGACTGAGAAGGACTTTTTATCAATGAGCACTACTATGGCAAACATTTCAGCACAGCAAGTGAAGGATCTCCGGGAAAAAACCGGAGCGCCGATGATGGATTGCAAACAGGCCCTGACCGAGGCCGGCGGCGATATGGAGCAGGCTGTTGTGATCCTGCGCAAGAAAGGTGTTTCGGTCGCAGCCAAGAAGGCCGCGCGCGTGACCAGTGAAGGCGCGGTCACCAGCTACATTCACGCCGGGGGCAAGATCGGCGTGCTGGTCGAAGTCAATTGCGAAAGCGATTTCGTTGCCCGCACGGAAGACTTCAAGGAACTGGCGCACGATATCGCCATGCATATCGCGGCGAGCGATCCGAAGTATGTGCGCAAAGAAGATGTCACGGCCGCGGATTTCGCACGCGAGAAGGATATCTTTCTCGCGCAGGCCGTCGCGTCAGGCAAGCCGCAGCACATCGCCGAAAAGATGGTCGCGGGCAAGATGGAAAAGTTTTACGAAGAGGTCTGCCTGTATGAGCAGCCCTTCATTAAGGACCAGACCGTCTCGATTGCGCAACTGATCGCTACCAAGATCGGCAAGCTCGGCGAGAACATCAGCGTGCGTCGTTTCGCTCGCTTTAAGGTCGGCGAGGCGACGGCTACAATCGCGTTCACAACGCAGAAGCCGGACGGTAGTGGCGAAGCGTCTGTTCCTGCTGTGAAGTGAACCAGTACTCAGTGTGAGCGAAGGTCCGCTAATTGATCGGACCGCCGTGAGTTCTACGCATTCAGCGGGCCGGACTAAAATCCTGCTACCCTGATTCCATGCAACAACTTGCCTTCAAACGCGTTTTACTCAAGCTCTCCGGTGAAGCTCTTGCAGCCGGACAGGGCTTCGGGGTTGACACCAAGCGCATCCACGAAGTGGCCGCGGAATTAGCCGAGGTTCACAAGCTGGGTGTGCAGATTGCCATTGTCGTCGGGGGTGGAAATTTCTTCCGTGGTGTCGCCGAGCAAGCGAAAGACATGGACCGTGTCTCGGCCGATCACATGGGCATGCTGGCCACGGTGATCAACGCGCTTGCGTTGCAGGACGCGCTTGAGAAGCAAAAGATCTACACGCGGGTGCAGTCGGCGATCAAGATGGAGCAGGTGGCCGAGCCTTTTATTCGCCGCCGTGCCATCCGCCATCTTGAAAAAGGCCGCATCGTTATTTTTGCAGGCGGGACCGGGAATCCTTATTTCTCGACCGATACGGCTGCATCCCTTCGCGCGATGGAGATCAAAGCCGACGCAATTCTCAAAGCGACGAAGGTCGATGGCATCTATGACGCCGATCCGATGAAAGTAAAAGATGCCAAGAAATTCGGCGATATTACTTACATGGATGTTTTGCGGCTGGGCTTGAACGTGATGGATTCTACCGCTATCAGTCTCTGCAAGGACAACAATCTACCCATCATTGTCTTCAATCTGAACCAGCATGGAAACATCCGCCGCGTTGTTTGCGGGGAAAAGATTGGATCATTGGTGAGCGCATAAGCAACTGCGGCCACTCAGGACGACGCCTAACTTTTTGGGTTTATAATTCAGCGTTTTGATTTCTTATTCTTACGGAGCTGACTGCAATGGCCCCTGCCACCATGGCCGCGATCCCCGGCCTTAAAGATACATACATACAACTTAAGACGCGAATGGAAAAGGCGGTGGAAGATTTCCGCAAAGCCATGGCCGCAACCCGCACCGGGCGCGCCTCGGTACATATGCTCGACGGAGTGAACGTCGATTACTATGGCTCACAGATGCCGCTGAACCAGATTGCGCAGGTGCATGCGCCCGAGGCGCAGTTGATCACTGTTCAACCGTTCGATCCCTCGGCGATGGGAGCGATTGAAAAAGCGATTCGCTCCGCCGAGCTCGGGCTGAATCCGATGAATGACGGCAAGCTGATTCGCGTGCCGGTGCCTGCGCTGACGCAGGAGCGGCGGCAGGATATGGTAAAGCATCTGCATAAAGTTCTCGAAGAACATCGCACTGCTGTACGCAACATTCGCCGCGACGGGAACGATGCAATCAAGAAAGCATTGAAAGACAAAAAAATTACCGAAGATGACGAGAAGAAATCGCTCGATGAAATTCAGAGGCTCACCGACGACGAGATCAAGAAGATGGAAGAGATGAGCAAGGCCAAAGAAAAAGAAGTGCTGGAGATCAAGTAGGATTCTGCCGCAACTGAAACCCACTTCTTCTTTTTCTCATCTGCGCAACATGTCGCGCCTCGATACTCGAAGGTGCATTGTCCCGATTCCTGCCGGCTCAAGCAGCTCGTAACAGCCAGAAAGCCCGCCATTTAACTGATTTCCTGGTCCGGAAGTCCATCCCGTAACCGGAACCGTGGTTACGCGACTTCGCTATTGAGGCTGTGTTTCCATTCTGGTGAAGCAAATTCGCGTCCCCCAGAGACTTCACCACACTTTGAATCAGGAGTTTGTCATGAGGAAATTTCTTGGGATTGCTGTTGCGCTTGGCCTTGCGATGTTAGGAGTGGCGTGCAGTTCATCGAATTCGTCTTCACCGACGTCCCCCACCGCTCAAACAGCGAACGTATTCGTAACCGGCGAAGATGCTCCGCTGGCTTCAGTCGTCGGATTTAACGTCACCATTAATTCGATTACGCTGACGGGGGGCAGTGCGCCGCAGGTTTTATCCACGGCCACAACCGTCGATTTCGCGCGGCTTTTGGGATTGCGCTCCCCGATGGCATTCAATTCAGTGCCAGCCGGTACTTATACGGGTGCGACATTTTCGCTTTCGAGTCCGGTGATCTCTTACGTGGATATGAGCACGAATCCGCCGACGCTCAGCACAATTAACGGCACCTTCAATTCTGCCGGCGGTCCGACGACAACTACGGTGACCGTCAATTTTCCTTCCTCGATGGTTGTGGCCGCCAATGGATTGGCGGGATTGCGAATGGATTTTGATATTCGACAATCCGTTGCTGTTGATGGCAGCAGCGATGTCACCGGCGTGGTGAATCCAACGATTTACGCAAGCGCTGTGCAGGCTACCGATTCCGATGCCGAGATTACGGACCTCGTGGGCGGGTTGGTTTCGGTCGATGCGTCTGCCAACTCCTTTGTCATTCAGGGTCCTTATGGTCACCAGTTGACGATCGATGTCAGCAGCAGCACGGTGTTCAACAGCGGCTGGACGATCAACAATCTGGCTGCTCCAGCCTTCGTGGGTGTGCAGGGATCATTCCAGGTAGATGGCAGCTTGATGGCAAAATCGGTTGAAGTCATCACCACCTCGCAGGCGTTTATTGCGGGACGAGTGCTGGCAATCAGTCCGACGACGGGACCGGTGCAGCAGGTCACGATCTTCGTCGGCGAAACCAGCGCTGATCTGGTCGCTGACAGCCGCACGATTCAGACGATCGACGTAAGCTCGATCGCTTCATCCGATTACGACATCTGCTTCTTCAACAACCTGTTCACGAATGCTCTCTTCAATCCTGACCACGTGTTGGTTGGTCAGCGAATCTTCGTCGGCGGCAGCGACTCCAACGGAGTCTTCACGCCACAGATGATTTCGTTGCGACTGCAGGGTGTTTACGGCACGATGACCGGGACGGCGAACGTTGTGAGCGGCAATCTCGGCAGCTTTGAGCTGCAGAACAACGCGCTGATCGGTTATTCGCTGGGCGGGGCCCCGCTTACCGTGTGGACCGGAAATGCTACGTTGTTCATCAACACAACAGGGCTGACTGGCCTGACGAGCGGCGAATCTCTAGTGGCCGGGGGTTTGTTGTTCTACGACCAACTCACGGCTGGCCCGATTATGGCAGCTGGCGTGATTGTCGATCCTCCGCCGGCACAATAAGCCGGCGAAAGTGCAAGTAACATGGGCGGCCGCGCGGCCGCCCTTTTTCTTCCCGGGATGTTTTTCGACGAACTTATAATGGAGCGATGTCGAAGCAGGTCGTCCACGCCGCTTGCCCGCACGACTGCCCCGATGCCTGTGGCGTGCTGATTACCGTCGAAAACGGACGGGGGACCAAGATTCAGGGGGACCCTGAGCATCCGGTAACGCGCGGCTTCCTCTGCGCCAAAGTGGCGAAATATCTGGATCGTGTCTACTCGCCCCACCGCGTCCTGTATCCGATGCGAAGAATTGCGCCCAAGGGGTCCGTTCTCAACGCTTCGGGCACGGCCGAAAGCGCGGATTCCTCGCAAGCGTTCGGCCGCATCAGCTGGGATGAAGCGCTGGATGAGATTGCGTCTCGCTTTCGCAGCATCATTTCCGAATTCGGCAGCGAAGCGATTTTGCCGTACTCTTACGGCGGGAATCTGGGTGCGCTCAACGCCGCGTCCATGGACCGGCGTTTCTTTGCCCGTCTCGGCGCATCGCAATTGGAACGTTCAATCTGCTCCTCGGCGGGCGAGGCCGGCCTGATCTCTGTTCTCGGCGTGAAGCTCGGTACCGAGCCGGAGCAATTTGTTCATTCCCGCTACATCATCGCCTGGGCCGCAAACATTCACGGCAACAATGTCCACCTCTGGCCGTTTATCGCGGAGGCGCGGCGCAAGGGCGCGAAGCTGGTCGTAATTGATCCCTACCGCACACGGACGGCTGCTTGCGCCGATTGGTACCTTCCCATCAATCCGGGAACCGACAGTGCTCTGGCGCTGGCCATGATGCACGTGATCATCGCAGAAAACCTGTACGACGCCGATTATGTCGCGAAGTACACACTGGGCTTCGAGCACTTGCGGGAAAAAGTAAAGGATTATCCACCGCAGACAGTGTCGCAATGGACCGGAATTGACGCTGACGATATTCGCAAGCTGGCACGGGAGTATGCGACCGTCCAACCGGCAGTGATCCGCTTGAATTATGGCGTGCAGCGCTCGGAGGGCGGAGGCATGGCGACGCGTGCGATCGCGATGCTGCCTTGTATCACTGGATCGTGGGAGCACGTCGGCGGTGGCTTGCAGCTCTCGACCAGCAGCGCCTTCGGGCTCAATAAAGAAGAGCTGACGCGTCCCGATCTGAAGCCGGACGACTCGAATCGACAACCGCGATCCGTCAACATGGTGGAGTTAGGTGTCGCGCTGAACACCTTAAGTGATCCGCCTGTAAAGGCTCTTTTTGTATATAACTCAAATCCGGCGGCAGTTTGCCCGAATCACAATGAAGTGATTCGCGGCCTTAAGCGGCCTGATTTGTTCACCGTGGTCCACGAGCAGTTTCTTACCGATACAACCGACTATGCCGATATTGTTCTGCCGGCAACCACGTTTTTCGAACACAAGGATCTCTTGGCCGCCTATGGCCACTACTATCTGCAAATTTCGAACCAGGCGATCGACCCCTTGGGCGAGTGCCGCTCGAATGTCGAGTTATTCCGCGCTCTTGCCGGTCGCCTGGGCTTCGATGACGCGTGCTTCGGTGAATCCATCGATCAGATGATTGATAGCGCGCTTCGTTCGAAAAATCCCTGGTTGCGAGGAATAGACCGCCAGCGATTGGAGAGGGAAAAACACGTTCGATTGAATTTTGGCGCTTCCGGCTCTCACTCTGACGAAGTATCCGCGTCAGCAGCCCCTTATGTGCCGTTCCTTCCCTTCGCTCGAGGAAACTTCCGTACTCCTTCCGGCCGTGCTGAACTTTATAGCGAAGCGATAAAAGCGCTGGGGCTTCATCCTGTCGCCGAGTTCAAGCCGGCTTCGGAATCTCGCCATGGAAGTGAGAGAAAGAAATTTCCGCTCGAGATGCTGGCCCGCAAGGCCGATAATTTTTTGAACTCCACCTTCTCCAACGTGCCTCCGGTTCAGGCCATGGAAGAAACAGGCCTGCTGGAAATAAATTCGGCTGATGCCCGCATGCGAGGAATCGCCGATCGTGACAGGGTAAGGGTCTACAATCAGCGAGGCGAAATTTTTCTGCGCGCTCGTGTCGATGGCACGGTTCAACCGGGAGTGGTTTCTGCCAGGCTGAACTGGGCCAAACTGACTCCAGATGGGAAAAATGTTAACGTGCTCACTTCAGAAAAACTTTCCGATCTGGGCAACTCGGCAACGTTTTATTCCGTCTTGGTTGAAGTGGAGTCAGCCGGCGATTAGCGGTTTCTGCTCTTTGGTCAGAAATGAAACCATGGAGCGTCAGCCGTTAACTCAAGATGAAGGAAATTGGACCGCAAGAATGGGCGCCAACACTGGCCGGCGGCGACTGAAGCTTGGACGCTTTCTGCTTCTCTACGTATAATGATCGTTTTCCCACATCCCTGAGGCCGAGGTCGTAGCGATTCATTTTTGTGCTCATGCGGAGATAGCGGTGCCCCTGCGCGGCCAGCGCCCTGTCGTCGCGCCGCATCCTCGATCCTCTTCCTGGTTCGGTCTGGGCCGAAGCTTGAGGCAATTCGGATGCGCGATGGCAATCGCGTTGCTTGTTTTTTCCGGCCTCCGAAGTTTCGCGCAAAGCGACGTCATTTCCGAGATAGTGGTGCAGGGCAATCGCCGAATCCCTGCCGAGACGGTAAAAGCCCGCATCTTCACTCACCCAGGCGATATTTACGATCCAGCCGCACTGGAGCGCGACTTCAACGCGCTCTGGAATACGGGCTACTTCGAAGACATCAAGTTCCTTCGCGAGCAAACCGCCAAAGGCTGGCGTTTAATCATCCAAGTAAAAGAAAAGCCTACCATTCGTGAGATCAACTATGTCGGCCTCAGTTCCATCTCAACCAGCGACGTACTCGACCGCTTCAAGGAGGCCAAAGTCGGATTATCCGTGGAGAGTCAATACGATCCGACCAAAGTAAAGAAAGCGGAAGTGGCCATTAAGGGATTGCTTTCCGAACACGGGCGGCAGTTTTCTACCATCCGAACCGAAGTGCGGCAGATTCCCCCTGCGGCGGTGGGAATCACTTTCGTCGTCAAAGAAGGACCGAAAGTGAAGGTCGGCAAGATTCGGTTCGAGGGCAATAAGAATGTGAAGACCCGGGTCCTGCGTTACGCCATGAAGAACCTCCGGCCGATCGGCATTCCGCATTCCATCTTCCTCGAAAATATTTTTGCTCGCACTTACGATGCCACCAAACTCGAAGAAGATACCGAGCGCGTCCGCAACGAATACCAGAATCGCGGCTATTTCAAGATGAACACCGTGGGCGAGGCTAAGACGCAGATTCACGACACTGGCCACCAGGGCGGCCACATTCCGCTGATTCAAAGCGGGCCTGGGAAAGCGGTCGATATCACGATGCAGATCGAGGAGGGTGAGCGTTATACCCTGGGCGGCATCACTTTCAAGAATACTAAGACGGTCACCAACACCAAGGCGCTGCGCAATCTTTTCCCGATCAAAGATGGGGATATTTTCAGCAAGGAAAAAATCGCCAAGGGGCTCGAGAATTTGCGTAAAGCGTACGGTGAACTGGGATTCATTAACTTTACCTCCATTCCAGACACTCGTTTTGACGATGAAAAGAAACAGATCTTCCTCGATGTTGACGTGGACGAAGGCAAGCGCTTTTTTGTCCGACGCATCGAGTTTGAGGGCAACAGTACAACGCGTGATAAAGTCATACGCCGCGAGATCGCCCTCGAAGAGGGCAGTGTCTACAACTCTCGCCTCTGGGAATTGAGCCTTTTGCGGCTAAACCAGTTGGGATATTTCGACCAGTTGAAGCCGGACGATCCCAACACAACCGTGCGCACACTCGATGAAAAAGACGGCCTCGTCGACCTGACCTTGAAGGTTCACGAAAAAGGAAAGAACAGCATCGGGTTGAACGGCGGCGTCAGTGGCCTCGAAGGCGCTTTCGTAGGCATCAACTATGCGACCAATAATTTCCTTGGCCTTGGTGAGACGCTCTCGGTTCAGGCAAGTCTTGGAAATCTGGCCCGCAGCGTTCGCTTCGGCTTCGTTCAGCCCTACATGTTTGACCGGCCGCTTCAGTTTGGCTTCAATGTTTACTACAACCGAATCAACTACAATCAAGCGCGGCAACTTTCAGTTTTCAGCGGTCAAACACTCAACCTGCCGAATACGGTTCTCCAGAACTTGCAAAACTACTCGCAATCGAGCGCCGGGTTCACGACTTCGTTGAGCTACCCATTACGGCATTCGTTCAAGCGAGTTGGCATCACGTACTCGTTCGACCGCTCATCACTAGTGGCTCTGAGCACGGCATCTAAAAGCCTGTTCACTTACCTCGCTTTCCGCGGCATCTCCGGTCCGCAGGCGCTGGAAGGAATTCTGACCAGTAAAATCTTCCCCAACTTCTCGTTCAACACACTGGACAGCCCGATCTCGCCGCATCACGGCCACCAGTTCACCGCTGGCGCGGAACTAGCCGGCCTAGGCGGAACGATTCGTTCAATTCGCCCGGTTGTGCAATACAAACGTTTCATTCCCGTACAAAATCGGCGTAATGCTTTGGGCTTCAACTTCCAGACGTCGTTTATTACCGGCTTCGGGGGATTGGTTGCGCCGCCGTTCGAGCGCTCCTATATGGGCGGCGAAAACGATATTCGCGGCTTCGATATACGTTCGATCTCTCCGGTCGCGTTCCTGCCCAACGTAGGCTCGATACCTCTTACCAATCGCGACGGAACGCCGGTTCTTCTCGATCCGCAAAATCCGCGCGCGGGGCCAGTGAAAGTGCCGATTCCGATCGATCAGATCGTATTTCCCGGCGGCGATTTCAGCATGGTTGCGAACTTTGAATACCGCATCACCATTGCTGGTCCGGTGGCGGTAGCGCCGTTTATGGATACCGGCATCGATCCCATAATCCGCCGCTCGCAGTTACAGATTGCACAAGTGCAATATGAGACGGTGGTGGGCACGCCTCTTGGTTGTCCGCAGCTGGTGCAGACCGCTACTGCCAATACCTGCACGTTGGGAAGCGTGCTGAGCCCGCCTCCTTCGCAGAGTTTGCAGGTCTTCGGCCAGACCAACTGGAGGCCCAGAATGTCCACCGGCCTCGAGTTACAGGTGTTCCTGCCTGTAATTAACGCGCCGTTCAGAATCTACTGGGCGTACAACCCGCTGCGCCTGGATGAGCCGGCCAATCCGCCGATTCCGATTACCGCCTCGATGTTCCCGCAATCCTGCAATCCCAAGACTGGCTGCCAGTTGACGGAAGCCGGAGCTTATACGTTTAACCTGGCGCGCAACACTTACGCCCCGACGTTCCTCTTGCGCGAGCCTCGAAAGACCTTCAGGTTCACGGTGGCGACTACTTTCTAAATCTCTGAACCGTCAGGTTTGACGCAGCCGTAGCACCTCTCTATAATCGTAACGTTCCAGGGCACTGTAGGAAGTAGACCAAGGCTGCAGCACGTCCGCAACTCCGGCGCGGTATGCCGGCATGCCAGTGCGGCGAGTTCCGATAAGCGTCTGACGGGGCGACCGTTCGAAAAGCAAAACTTCCGTGAATGCGGCCCAGCGTTGCCTGAAAAAAGTAATTCGAGTTCTTCCCGGAACCAGATTGAATGTCAAAGTGTGACCGGAACCGAATTGACCGGAACCGAAAGATACGAAACCGGAATCTACGAAAAATTCCAAGGAGTTAAATCGATCCAATGACAAGCAAGCTTCTGCGTTCGCTTCTGGCTGTTGCCGTGATCTCCATGATTTCCGCATGGGCCCAGACCGCCGGTGCCGCTGCTCCCACCGAGCCGCCTAATGCGCCTTCAGCTGCCCCTTCCGCTCCAGTCGCCACGGGAACTGGTACCAAGATCGGGACCATCAACATTGAGCAGGCTGTTCTGAACACCAATGAAGGCCAGCGTGACTTTGCAGCCCTGCAAAAAAAGCTGGAGCCGAGGCAAAACGAATTAAAGTCGCAGAATGATGAGCTCGAGAGTCTGCAAAAGCAGCTCGACACGCAGGGTCCCAAGCTCAACGATGATGCCCGTGCCGAACTCGTTCGCCAGATCCAGGACAAAAAGAAGGCACTGGACCGCGCGGTGCAGGATTTTCAGGAGGATGGCCAGAATCAGCAGAAGGAGGTTTTCCAGCGCATTCTGCAGAAAATGGCTCCTGTGATCGTGAAGGATGCCCAGGATGGCGGCTACGCCATGATCGTCGACACCTCCAATCCGTGGCCGCAAAGCCCCGTGCTGTGGTATGACGGCAACAAGTCCGATATCACCAAAGCGGTCATCGATCTCTACAATACGCAGTCCGGAGTTCCGGCACCGGCAGCTTCGCCGGCAGCGGCACCAGCCAAGCCGGCAGCTCCAAAGACAACCACGCCTAAGCCTGCGGTTTCTAAACCAACCACACCGCAGTAGTTCCTGACGACACCGAGTGTGTCGAGAAAGTTCCCACCAAGCCGCACGTAAGTGCGGCTTTTTGCTTT
>JASHNX010000306.1 GCA_030041415.1 Candidatus Sulfotelmatobacter sp. | reverse complement strand
CCGGACATTCGCAGAGAGTTCTGAAAAGCCAGCACGCGTTCAGGAATTGGGGTCACAAACCCAATGCCCGGGCCAGGATTCAACGCGATGAGATTTACCTTGCATCGCATTCCGCGAAGCAACTCCGCAACTTCCTTCGCGTTCGAAGCTTCGTCGTTAACGCCTCCCAGCAGCACATATTCGAATGTCACGTATTCGCGCGTGCGCAAAGGAAACGCTTTTGCTGCCGCGATTAACATTTCCAGATTCCATTTCTTGTTCAAGGGCATCAGGCGGGTACGCAAAGAATCGTTCGATGCGTTTAATGAAATCGCGAGTTTCGGGCGAATCAGTTCCCTCCCGAAATCATGAATTCGCGGCACGATGCCCGCCGTCGATACCGTCATCCTGCGCTCTGCAATACCGACGTTTTCCACAAGCAGGCGCGCTGCTTTCGTGAAATTGTCGTAGTTCAAGAATGGTTCGCCCATGCCCATGAACACGAGATTGATGCGATCTTCAGGTGGCGAGACGTGCTGGTCTTTGAGCACTGCACAGACTTGTCCGACGATTTCCCCCGCCGTGAGATTCCGTTTCACCCCGAGAAGCGCCGTCAGGCAAAACTGGCAATCTACGGCGCAACCGACCTGGCTGGAAATGCAGATAGTGGAACGCCCGGGTCGCGACCTGGTTTCTTGAGCCTCTTCTCCGGCTTCGCTGCCATCTCCAGCTTCTCCGCCGTCACCTTCGGGCATCCACACGGTTTCGACGCTCTGGCCGTCGGCGAAAGCAATCAGATAGCGAATCGTTCCATCCTGCGAGACAAATTTCTGCTCGATTCGCGGAGCGCCGACGCTTACTCCGCTCCGCGCAAGGTTTTCGCGGAACTCCGCGGGCAGAGTAGAAACCTGATCCAGTGATTCCACGCGATGACGGTAGATGGCATCCATGATCTGTTTTGCTCGATACGCAGGTTCGCCCGCTTCGCTCACCAGAGCCACGAGTTCTGCCGAATCCATCCCCAAAAGCACCGAATTTGACTGTTTACTCATTGGTTAAACAGAACTGAGTTCCCGAAAACGCAAGCGGCACCTGCATCGCTTATAAGTTATTGATAGTAAAGACTTAATTTTATTTCTCGCACGGCCCGACTTCCCTTTTGAATATGTCAGAATAGATGAAGATACTTTTTATTCGGGTGCGCTGTTTTCATATGGTAAAGGAAGTTCGCAACATTCGCCGTCAGGTTTTGCCCCATGGGCTGACTGTCATCACCGAGCAGATGGAACATATCCGTTCCGCATCCATCGGCATATGGCTCGAAACGGGTTCACGCGACGAAACTCCGCAATCTAACGGCATCTCCCATTTTATCGAGCACATGGTCTTCAAAGGAACCAAGCACCGTTCCGCGGAGGAGATCGCACGTCAAGTGGACTCCATTGGCGGCAATATGGATGCGTTCACTTCCAAGGAATGCATCTGTTTTAACGTGAAGGTACTAGACGAACACCTTCCAGTGGCGCTCGAAATCCTTTCCGACCTTGTGCTCCACCCCACGTTCGCCGCCGAGGATATTGCGCGCGAGCGGGGCGTCATTCTTGAAGAAATCAAAATGGACGAAGATAATCCCGACTATCTCGTCCACGAAATCTTCACGCAGAATTTCTGGAAGGACCATCCCCTCGGCAAGCCGATTCTTGGAACCAAGGAAACCGTGAGGCGATTCGAGCGGCCTGCAGTGCTCGACACCTATTCTCACCGCTTCGCACCCGGCAATATCATCGTGGCCGCGGCCGGGCACCTCGATCACGATCAGTTTGTCGAGCTGGTGGTAAAACATTTCGAGCATCTGAAGCCGGCCAAGAACGGATTCCATTCCGCCGAGCCGAAAATCGTTCCCCGAATCGTTTTGCGAAACAAGAAGGCGCTGGAACAAGTGCAGCTCTGCATCGGGGTTCCGGCATATCCCATCGCGCATGAGAAGCGCCATGCCAGTTACATTCTCAACACTCTGCTGGGTGGAGGCATGAGTTCCCGCCTTTTTCAGAACATCCGCGAGCGGCAGGGGCTGGCTTACTCGATCTACAGCGATCTGAATCCTTATCGCGATACCGGATGCCTGGCAGTTTATGCGGGAACTTCGCTCAATTCAGCCGAGAAAGTGGTTCGTTGCGTCGTGGATGAATTTCGCAATCTAAAAAACGAGCCTGTGCCGGAAGAGGAACTGCGGCGCTCGAAAGATCAGCTAAAAGGCAGCTTGATGCTCTCGCTGGAATCGAGCACGGCGCGCATGTCCAATCTGGCGCGGCAGGAAATGTACTTCGATCACTTCCAGGACCTCGATGAACTGATCGAGAAGATCGAAGCCGTAACCGCCGCAGATCTGCAGGAACTGGCGAGGGAGTTTTTCAGAACCGAACTCGTGGCGGTAACCGCTCTCGGCAATCTCAATGGATTAAAAATCTCGCGCGATCAGCTGGCCTGCTGAGTCATGTGACATTCCTCTGCGCTTCCGGCTTCCCGGATGTAACTTCCCGGCGTTTGGCGCATCCCATTTCGCGCCTGCAGGTGTGAACCTGCCGGAATATCACCCAGATTTTTCTCAGGAGAAAACGATATGAAGAGACTTTTCGGCAGTTTTGTGCTGGCCTGCGTTTTGGCGATGTCGTTCGGCACTTTCGCTCAGGATTCCATGAAGCAGGATTCGATGAGTCAGGACAGCTCCCATGACGCGATGAAAAACGACACGATGAAAAAAGACAACGCCATGCAGAACAGTGACGCGAAAAAGGCCAAGAAATCCAAGTCGGCGAAGAAAGACGCGGCGAAGAAGAACGACAATATGAAGAAAGACGACAACATGAAGCAAGACAACATGAAAAACGATCAGATGAAGCAGAACTAGCCGGTGGGTAGCGGCGCGCGCTTCGAAGCTCGCGCCATTTTTCCTAATGTCCCGGAGTAATGAACTCTTCCTGCTCGTCGCCGCGATCCGGCTGGTTGGGCACGGCAACATCTGCTGCTTCGATGGCCCGGGATCTCGCCCGCCGCCTCAACTCCGTCTTCAGATACTGCCGCAAACAGCGCGAGCACGGCGCATAGCCCTGCTCGATCGCCTCTTTTGCGGTCAAGCTGCGCTCGGACGCCTTGTCATGGATCAAAGGACACCCGGGCGCGTGAAAAAGCCTCGACCCGTTTGAAACAACCACTTTCAAATCCTGAGGAATATTGCTGGCCGGCACCGCCAAAATCGATTTCGCCGGAGGCCGAAAGGTAAAGGCCGTAGTCAACTTATATCCGCCGATAATCACTGCCATCGCCGCAATGGGGACCAGCCACGCCGACCAACTGGACCACGCCCTCCCCTTCACCCCGGCATCTTTGGCTAGCCTTTTTTCCAGCCTTCGGCTGAATCCCGAAGGCAGTTCCAGCATGCGCTCATCTCCATAAAGCTGCACCACGTTTCGGGTTCCAGCCAGTACCGAGGCACAGCGCGGGCAGGCCCGAAAATGCTCATCCATTGCCGAGCGCAGCGCTGGATCTACCTCTCCATCGACGTAATTCGAGATTTCCCGCCAAACCTGTTCACAGTCCACTGCTTCGTGATTCACCATGGCTTACTTCCCTTCTCGAATGGAAGCCGGCTGAACCAGCCCTGCTCCCATCCGGCGGCGAGCAGATCGCGCAGCATCAGGCGCGCCCGCAAAAGTCGCGTTTTCACCGATGCCACGGAAATCCCCAACGCCTCTGCGGTTTCCTGAATATTCAAATGCTCCATGTCTCGCAAAACGAAAACCTCGCGGTATTTGTTGTCGAGCGTGGCTAACGCCTCGGCTAGCCGCTGGCGCACCTCCTTGCGTTCCAGCGCCTCCGAGGGAATTTCCCGCCAGTCGGCAAAATCGCGCGGCGCATAGTCGCTCCCTTCCTCACGATCGTCGAGGGCTTCCATTTGGACTGTTCGCTCCCTTCGCCGGCGCATCAGGGCTTCGTTGACCGTGATCTGAATCAGCCACGTACTGAACCGGGCTTCCGATCTGAATTTGGCGATGTTTATCAACGCCTTGAGCATGGCTTCCTGCGCCGCATCTTCCGCTTCATGCTCATTGCGCAGAATGGCAAGGGCAGCGGCGTAGACTCGGCGCTCATAGGGCCGAACGAGTTCGTAGAACAACTCGTTGTGCCCGCGCTGCACGCTCGCGACCAGCTCCTGCTCGCGCGTTGCGCCTGAATCCAACGGATTTTTCAGCGCAGCTTCCGCCTGGGACATTTCAGACAGCGATCCTCGCGCATGACCTAGTTACTGATTGATGATTTTTGAGTGTTGATTAAAGCAGAACACTTTCGACCGCTGATTTCAGTCAACAATCAGGAATCAACAATCATTGATCTGACGTTCCATCCGACCCGCTGACAGCGTACTCCGGATCCTTCTTCCATCCTGTGAGCATGGAAACGAAATTATTCCAGCCGTGCAGAATCACCATGACCAAATGCCCGAACACAAATAATAAAATCAGCCACATTACAGCGAAGTGCCAGATGCGGGCATAATGAAATCCTCCCATCATCCAGGCTAGCCAGGAGAACTGCACCGGTTTCCAGACAGCGAAGCCGGTGAGCACGGAAAGCACACCTAATACAATCGCGGCGGTATAGGCTTGCTTCTGCAGCGGATTGTAGGCCTCGCGAATCGGCGGCTTCTCGCCAAAGAAGAAATAATGCTTCACCATCGGCCACACACCCGAAATATCGCGCCGCACGAACAAAACCTGCCGGTAATTGCCGCTGAAAATCTGGTAGCCAATGTAGAGGAGACCCGTGCCGATATAGATCCACATGAACGTGAGGTGCCACTGCAATGCCCCGCCCAGCCAGCCTCCGATGGCGAAAGCTTGCGGCCAGTTCACCAAGTCTCGCTCGGGAATCTTCGCACCAAAGCTCGGAAAAGCACGGAAGATTTGCAACCCGCTCCCGACCATGACAAACAGCGCAATCGTATTAAGCCAGTGGCAAAGCCGTACAACGAATGGATGCTCGTAAACCGCTTGGGCCACAATGATCGGCTCCTCTTTGTCGCTTCCTTCGTTCGCCCGAACAATTTCGATAACCGTATTCCTCACTTCTAACCTCCTGATCACAAAACAATCGGCGGCCAGAGTTTGTCGGACCCGGCTTACAATCCGTAGAACCAGGAATAGCCCTGGTCTTCCCAATAGCCGACTTTGTCGAGCACGTGCGTTACCTTCAGTTCGGTCAAATACTTCGCTTGCTTGTAACCAATTTTCGTTGGGATTTGCAGGCGCAGCGGCGCGCCATGTCCACGGGTGAGCGGCTGGTCATACATCTCATAACACAATAAGGTTTGCGGGTGCCGGGCGGTCGCCATATCGAGCGATTCGTAATAATCGTCAGCGCAATTTACCGTGATGAAGCGCGCCGTTGGGTCAGCGCCCACCAGATTTAGGAAATCGGAGAGCCGCGCCCCGCCGAACCGGCCGATCACATCCCACCCTTCCACGCAGATGTGGCGCGTATTCTGCCGAACGCGCTGGAGCGCTTGAATCTGTGCCAACTTGTATTCCCCCGGCTTCTGCACGGCGCCGCTGACCGTTAGCGTCCAGCCATCCAAATCTATTCCGGGATCGTCGACGTCATAATAGTTAAGAGGAAAGCTTGCCAGTGGAGCGACATCGGCATCGGCGAAGGTAGGCGCCGGATGTTCTTTTCTGAAAAGCAACCCCGAACTCCAGTCACTCAAGTGCAAGCCCTTCTTTAGCAAACTCTCCTGAAGGGTTGGAGCGGCAAACGCTCCCAGTGCAAGGATAGGAGTGAGCTTCAGCAATTCACGGCGGCTGAGCTGCCGGAATTTTTTCTCATCCATCTTCTGATTGTAGTTTTTCATTCGGGATACATTACGACAGTTGGCATCTTTTTGGCTCGTTGAGCCAAGACTAGGTGCTAAGTCCTTAAAAATGATTCATGAGAGCGCACAAAAGTTTCGTTGCCGGGGTTAAGAGGGGAATAGTACATCGCTACGGCGAAGGAACTCGAGTCGGGAACAAAGGTACTGATCGAATTTAGCCGAATCAGATCAGTGCCGAAACACGGCGTGAAAATCGTGGCCTTGGAATGGAAAAGTAGCGTGGGAGGGATATTGCGCGCAAAAATAACGAGCGCCTCGAATCTCTTTCGAGATCGAGGCGCCCGGGCAGCCCTCCCCCAGAACTGCTCAATTGGGAAGTTAAATTGTGCGAAGGTTTTTGCAAATGGCACCACCGTGCTATCCCCCCACCCCAAAGTGCTATAC
>JASHNX010000305.1 GCA_030041415.1 Candidatus Sulfotelmatobacter sp. | reverse complement strand
CCTCTCGAAGCCGACAAGGAAGGTGCTGATCAGAGTCGTTAACTCGATCGCGATCCAGAACACACCTACGTTGTTCATCACGCAGGCGCCAAGCATCGTGAAAGCAAAGCCCGAGAAAAGTGCATAGAACAAAGGCAGACGATCTTCTTCATCGAGGAGCCGCATGTATCCCACGGCATAGATAGAAGCAAGCGCGTAAACGATAGAGACGCACAGTATGACCCACGCGCCTAGGTTGTCGAGAAGGATGTAGTGATGCCAGAAAGTGAGCCTTTGTTCTAAAGCGAGACGCAGTAGCAGAATGCTGACCACTAGATCAATGAGAGCGGCGAGAACAGTCAGATACTCGGAAACCCTCGACTGGCGGACAATCAGGGACAATGCTCCCGCCGTCAACGGAGCCATGAACAATAACAGCATTAAGTGCTGCGCCATAATCAGCCTACCAAGCGATTCAGTTGACGACTGCTCGTCGTTCCCGCATGCACGATAAGGTACCGAATCAACATTCCGAAGCACGCGACAATGATCAGGAGGTCAAACAGAATAACGATCTCGATGAGCATCGGCATGCCCGGCACAAGAATTTGCGATCCGAGAAATATCCCGTTTTCCAGCACGAGCAAGCCGAGAATTTGGCTCACCGCCTCGTCACGCACCGCAAGCATCAGAAAGCCAAGCAACTTCATCGAGAGCATGATGGTCAACGCTAGAATGACGACCTCTCCTGCTGTCGAAGTTTGAAAATTCATGTGATTCGCAATCACGAAGGCGAACATCACCAGCAGTGCTCCCACGACAAGACTAGAACTGGGCTGCAGGACCGCATGGATTTCGCGCCTCACATTGAGTCTCTTCACGATCCGCATCAACAAGAGGGGAAGCACCAGGCCGCGGAAAACAGCGGTGAGAATCGCAATTACGTAAAGCTCCGTGTAGCCACCGAAATACGCCACCGCGGCCGATAGTGCCGCAATCAGCCACGACTCAGCCGCAAAGGCATACACGTAATTTCGGAGCCAATGGGATCCCAACATGACAAAGGCGAGCAGCAAGCTGAAGATGGCCAACAGACTAAAGATGGATGCCTGCAGCGAGCTCACATGGGCTAGGAACATATCTCCCTCAAATCAATTGACTCGATACAATTGCAAGCACAGCAAACAGAAATCCCGCAGCAAGCGGTTCCTGGTAACGATAAAAACGAAGGCGCGACTGTACGGTTTCCACAACCACGATCGAGATAGCGACGATCAAGAACTTCACGAGTAACGCCAAAACCGATCCGAGTTCACCGATGGGAGTGCCCTTCTGGGACATTCCCCAAGGAAATAAAAACACGTTGCAGAAAATCGTGTAGAGAATGAATTGCTTCATCATGGAGGCCCATTTCAGAAGCGCAAGTAGCGGTCCCGAATACTCAAGAATTCGGGCTTCGTCGATCATGTAGATTTCAATATGCGTGCTCGAGTGAATGGGCAGTCGGTCGGTCTCAACCAGCAACAGCGAGAAGAATGCGAGCACCAGAAAGACGTGTGTGGGACTCCAGTAGACCGAGGGTTTGTCGAGCAAGGTGTGGTTGACCACGAAGGGTAGCATGGCCCGAGCCAGAAGGCTGATGCCCACCAGTACGAGTATCAAGATCGGCTCGGCGAGAATTCCCAGCATTACAGCTCGACTCGACCCGATCCCGCCGTACACGTTGCCGCTATCCAGTCCCGCCAGCAGGATCGCGAACGACCCCAACGTCAGGACCATTCCGCCGCCCAGCATGTCTGCCATATCGGATTGAGGCAACGGGCGATCCGTAAGCACTGGAATCAGAATGGGGACAATCAGCATCGCTGTGAATGCGATGATGGGGGCGACGAAGTAAATCCAGGAGGCAGACTCGGGAACAACAGCTTGCTTATGGAACAGTTTCCAAAGATCCCGATATGGCTGGAACAGGCTCGGTCCTGTGCTGCGTTGCACGCGTTCCTCGGCCTTCAAGATGAAACCTTGAAGCAATGGAGCCAGGAGCAATACGGCAAGGACCTGCAACACCTGCAGCACGATGTCGTTCAACATGACACAAGTCTCCCCTCGCGGAGATACCAGAAGTTTCCGTAAGCCGAGATGCGGACAGGATGAACCGGTTGGCTATGCCGCGAAGATACGGGTCTGGCCGTCATCACACCACCCCCTGAGGGTAGTGGTCATCAGCCATGGCAGGCGGTTAAACGGTGGACCTCATCACCGTGCGGCAATGTAAAACCACGCAAATCATAACTCAAAGCGTGGGCGAGTTGCCAGTGTCAAACAAGACCATCGATGAAGTCCGCACGGGACGCCGCCGCACGAGGGATCAGACTCATCGGTCGACGAAGACTTTTCGGAATCTCTTGACATTCGCGCATATCCAAATAAACTAGGTACTGTTGTTACCGGTGAAGGAGTACCACCGCTAACCGCCATCCTTCCTTCGTAGAACACGGGTGGCTAATGACTCCTGACAAGGATTCTTGTCTCGGGAGCCGTTGCCATCAGTTGTCAGCTTGCTGACTTCTCGGTACGAGAATCCCCACTGATCACGATGAGGTTCGTCATGCGATACGCGTGTTCAATTTCCATTCTGCATTGTTTCGCACTTCCGGCAGTTTTCTTTTTTGTGTCGCGACAATTTTTCGAATTGTTGGTCTCGGTGCACTCGACCAGACTCGCACGATGTGGAGCGTTGATGAAATAGGCTCGCTATGTTCATCATCTGCCCTGAGTGCTGGAGAGAGTTAAAGAACACTCCGCCCGTCTGCGAGAAGTGTGGCACTCGTGTTGACTTCCATTCCCGCGCCTATGAACGTAAGTTGCTCTCCGTCCTTCCGAAAGCTGATTCGGAAACTCGAGCACAGATTTGTTGGGTGTTGGGATCTCGGCGCATGAAGAGTGGGCTGAGGCCGCTCGTCGAGTTGCTCCGGGATCGGAATGTCTTGGTGCGAATCGCCGCCTTACGAAGTTTGGGCGAGATTGGTGACCCATCTGTAATCCACGCCGTCAAGGAGCTGACCAACAGTGAGGATTCGATCGTGCAAACAGTCGCAAGAAGCGTCTTGAAAGCCTTGATGACTGCGGAGCCTGTGAGATGAGTTCTCCTCGAAAGGCAGGAAGTGATTTCGGAGTTGATCGTGGAATGGTGATTGTCTTCCTGTTGTGGATTGCGATCACCGTAGTGCTGGCAGTCATGCTTGCTGTACAGGCTCGTTGCCAAATGGTGCGGCTCCGTGACGCGGTAGAGACTTACTGTTCCACGATTCTTGCAGTTTGACTACGGGGGTTAGGAGACAAGAATGCCCACTCAGATCGAAGTATCAAAAGACTCTGATGTCCGAGCCAGCGTACATTTGCTTGAAGAGCTCACCGCGGACTACCGAGGACCAAGCTTTGGTGTACGGTTTTGGGATGGATCGGAATGGAGTCATCTCGAGCGGCCGCAATTTACGTTTGTCCTCAAACATCCGGGATCTTTGAGAAGTATGTTTCTTTCTCCAAGCGAACTCACGTTGGGTGAGGCATTCATCTACAACGATTTTGACGTCGAGGGGGACCTGGAAGCCGCTTTTGAGCTTGGCGACTCCCTGTTGAGTCGCGGCTATTCCTTGCTGGACAAGTTGAAATTCGGAGGGATGCTGACTCGATTGTCGGCACACAGCGGGCGACCGGATGGCCACTCCGGCGCCGATCTCACAGGTGCAGTCCACTCTAAGGAGCGAGACCGGAAGGCGGTTACTTACCACTACGATCTGTCCAACCAATTTTATTCGCTTTGGTTGGATCGGCAAATGGTCTATTCATGCGCCTACTTCAAGTCAGCGCTCGACGGTATTGACGCTGCTCAAGCACAAAAACTCGACTACATTTGCAGAAAACTCCGATTGCGACCGGGGGATCGGCTACTTGATCTTGGATGCGGGTGGGGAGGACTGCTGATGCACGCCGCAAGAAACTACGCAGCCAAGGGTTTCGGCATTACTCTGAGTATTCCGCAAGCTGAGATGGCGCGGGAACGAATTCGAGAAGAGGGGCTCGAGGACCAATGCAGAGTCGATGTCTGTGATTATCGCGATCTCGAGTCTGGTCTCGAATTCGACAAAGTTGTGAGTGTCGGGATGTTCGAGCATGTCGGCGAGGCTTTGTTGCCGGAATACTTTCATCGTGCCTGGCTTCGCCTTCGGCCCGGTGGAGTCTTTCTCAATCACGGGATCGCCTCTTGCGCTGCCTTTAAGAGAAAGGGCCCGTCTTTTATCGATAAGTATGTATTTCCGGACGGCGAGCTTGTTCCAATTGACACAACCTTGCGCGCTGCAGCCCGTACTGGATTCGAAGTGCGAGACGTCGAGAATTTGCGTGAGCACTACGCCCTCACGTTACGACTTTGGGTGAATCGCTTAGAAGATAAAGCGCATCAGGCTCGAGATATCGTTGGCGAGACCACCTATCGCGTGTGGCGGCTATATATGTCCGGCTCCGCTCATGCCTTCACAACAGGCCGCCTTAACCTGTACCAGGTACTTTTAAGCAAGCCAGACCATGGTAAAAGTCACCTGCAGCTTACTCGGGAGGACTGGTACGGCTGAGAGGAATTCTATTTTCGCGGGATTATCGGAGCTTACGGCTATGGACCTGGAATCGGTCGCACTGGGAACCATCAAGGAGCTCTACACCTTTGTGGAGTCCTCGATCGAGCAAACTGCATTGGTTCTTGATCACGACGCGCTGTACCGGCCATGGGTGCGACTCGTTTCCTCGACTTGCTCTCAAGTGCGATGGGTTTACCCAGTGAAGCCGATTTCCGAGGTGTTGCTTCAGCACCTTGGCAATTTTGCGCACATACCTCTGAATGAGAACACACTTGTACTTCTCGAGCGCGGGCGAGTGTTGACCGTCATTGACCTGGATACCGTAGACGGCCGCAGTCAGCCTCATCGATTGACGGGCATCATCCAGAATGCATTTAAGCCGAAACGTGCGAAGGCCTCCATGGGCCCGGGGTTTTCCGGAGACCCTTTTGTGTTGCTGGGAGTCAGCCAAACCGATTCTGATGAGGTGATCGCAAAAAAGTACAAACAACTTGTGATGGAGTACCACCCGGACCGTGTGGCCCATCTAGGCCAGGAATTGAAGGACTTGGCGGCGAAGAAAACAACCGAAATCAATGCCGCCTTCGGCGCCATACGACGCGCCCGTAAGCAGTGAAGCAAAGCGGTATTGACGTCAGTCTATGATTGATACTAATCTTCAGGTGAGCATCAGGAGTGGCCCGGCGAAAGCCGGGTCCGGCAACCGGGTTGCGGAGACGCCACGGTGCCTGAGCGAAAATCGCTCGATGTGCGGAACGCATTTTTCCGAAGCGAGCCTCCGCCAAGAATGTCCGCCCGATGCTGGGCGGTTTTTCATTTTTGACCTCCTGATGCATGCCAATTCTAAGGAGCATGCATCATGACAGACACACTACTGGAATCAGCACCGATCACTACTTCACCTTCGCCTAAATCAACCATCTTCACCCTTACATCCGAGTCAGTCTCCGAAGGCCATCCGGACAAAGTCTGCGACCTCATCGCGGATTCCATCTTGGATGCTTACATTGCTCAGGACCCACAAGCCCGCGTGGCGTGTGAGGTCTTGTGCAAGGAAGGCACGGTGGTACTCGGGGGGGAGATCTCTTCCACCGGCCAGGTTGCGCACGAGGTCATTGTGCGCGGAGCAATCCGCGAAATCGGCTATACGGACCCTAAGGCCCCGTTCCATGCCGACGGAGTACGCATTATCGAGATCCTGTCGAAACAGTCCTCCGATATTGCTCGGGGAGTCGATCGCGACAAGAACCTAAATCACGATCAGGGAGCGGGAGATCAGGGAATCATGTTTGGGTATGCAACGGAC
Organism: Candidatus Sulfotelmatobacter sp.; assembly: GCA_030041415.1. Taxonomy (GTDB): domain Bacteria; phylum Acidobacteriota; class Terriglobia; order Terriglobales; family Acidobacteriaceae; genus Sulfotelmatobacter. Next base: position 3,467 of record JASHNX010000305.1, on the reverse strand, counting down.
GAAACAACAGAGTTGATGCCGCTCCCTATCCTGTTGGCCCATCGACTCACGCGGGGTCTGGCGGATCACCGGAAAAACGGCAGATACTCATGGTTGGGGCCCGATGCCAAGTCGCAGGTTTCTGTGCGCTACGAAGGCAATATCCCGGTTTCGGTAACCGATGTCCTAGTCTCGACGCAACACTCCTCCGATGTTCCTCAAAGCGCTATTCGTCATTATGTGCAAGAAACCCTGGCGCCGCATGCCTTAGGCGAGTGGTTCCGCAACGATATTCGATTCGCGGTCAACCCCACCGGTAACTTCGTCCACGGAGGTCCGTCAGCAGACTGTGGTGTCACCGGGAGAAAGATTATCGCTGACACCTACGGTGGAGCTGCCCATCATGGGGGCGGAGCTTTCAGCGGTAAGGACCCATCCAAGGTAGACCGCAGCGGGGCCTATTTTGCCCGCTATGTCGCACGACAGATTGTCCGAAAAGGTCTAGCAAAACGAGCCGAAATCCAAGTGGCTTACGCCATCGGCGTGGCAAAACCGGTTTCTGTGAAGGTGGATACATTCGGCACTGGAGATAACGAGACAGCAGTCGAGTTTGTACGTACTTTCGACTTTCGTCCCGCGGCAATTGTCGAGCAACTGGATCTGCTGAATCCGATTTATCGCCTCACAACTAATTATGGTCACTTTGGAAAGAGCAATCTGCGATGGGAACAATTTTGAAAGCAGTTCATCGGGGATCAAGACCGCCGAGTCCGTTGACTTCGCGGCCTGATCTCTGGTGTACTGAAAAAAATTGCTGACGGTGAAGGAGTTCACCGAAACCGCTGTTCCCATTCTTTGAGCCGGGAACAGCTGATGACTCCTGACAAGCGGGAACTTGTCCAGGAGTCGTCTTCCCGGCCACGGTCCCACCAAAAATCAAATGCCAGTCGCTGGAGCTGTTGCCAGGGTTTGCCTTGGTGCCCTCCTGAAGGGAATGTAAGAACGCAACGTATGGCTCGTGTAAATGCCAGTAAGGATAAGAAAAGCGGCAAGGCGGAGCCTCGGTCCGAAAATCGGGCTACGTTATGGTTTACGCGGGACACGCTCAGCAAGGCATTTGCGAGCGGCGGATGTGCCGTCTGCAACGCCGTACACGCCGCTGAACGCAAGTCCATTCATTCGTTCTTATACGAGGGCATGATGTTTCCTTCCGTGCGGCAAAAGTTCCTGGCTGGCGGTGGATTTTGTTTGCGTCATTTTTGGATGGCGAAAGAGATTGAAGACGAAGCCTGGCAGACCGGCGGCTTCGGACTAGCCATACTTTGTGAAGATCTGGCGCGCTCGGCAAGCTCGGGCCTCGCTGCTGTAAAAGCGATTGATCCGACTTCGCGATCGGGCTTCTTCAGACGATCGGAACCCCAGGGATTCGTTCCCGGACAGAATTGTATGTTTTGCCAGGACAATCGGGAAAAAGCGCAATTCCTGGGAGAAGCACTGGAAGAACTCAGCGAGGAGGAAGAGTTTCGAGGGCCCCTAACGGCCAACGGTCTTTGCATTCCGCACGGCCAGGTAGCTCTTCGAATCTGGAGGGATCCGGCGAAGCGCGACCGTTTGTTTTCGCAATTGGAAGCGCGCGTCACCGAACTAGGCAATGATCTTCGCGAGTTTATTCGCAAGCATGATTACCAGTATCGTGACGAGCCTCTCGGGAGGGAACAGGACTCGGTGGTGCGGTCCATGCGATTGTTCGTTGGCCCTGATCCGTGCCGCGAACACCATACGGAGACGGGATGAAGATTGCAATTATTTCTGATCTACACGGGAACTACGAAGCTTTGCGCTCCTTGCCCGGCGACTATGACGAGCTCTGGGTGCTGGGCGACTTGGTGAATTACGGTCCAGACCCCGGCTCTGTAGTTGATTTCGTAAGCACAAACAGCAAAGTGGTCGTTCAAGGCAATCACGACCACACCATTGGATTTGATGTCGATCCCCGCTGTAGCGCACGCTTTCAGACAATGGCCGATGTGACTCGTCGCTACACCGCTTCGGTGCTCGAGAAAGGACAAAAGGACTTTCTCAGGAACTTGCCGCTCAAGCTTGAGCTGAATCGCGGAAGCACGAGTTTTTATCTCTGTCACGCCAAGCCGTCCAATCCTTTATACGGCTATTGCTCCGAGCAGTCCGAAGACTGGATCAGAGAACTCGATCTGGTGAATGCGGATGTATTGCTCGTTGGTCACACCCACACTCCGTTTATTCGCAAGATCGGAAATAAGGTCGTGGTGAATCCGGGAAGTCTTGGGCAACCGAAAACGGGAAGCCCTGAAGCATGTTACGCGACGTGGGAGGACGGTACCTTTCGGCTGAAGTCGTATCGATATCCCGTCGAGGCGACCGTTGCGCGTTTGAAGGCTCTCGCATTTCCGAAAGAGGTGGAAAGGGACTTGATCACTGTCCTCGAAACAGGTTCTTTGTAACGAAGTCATAGCAAGGAGAACTCATGTCAAAAATAAAGAGTGTCGATGCCATGGAAATTCTGGATTCTAGAGGAAATCCAACGATTCAAGTCAACGTAACTCTCGAGAGTGGTGCAAGCGGTGTGGCGAAAATTCCTTCAGGTGCCTCCACCGGAAAGCGCGAGGCGGTCGAGCTGAGAGACGGAGATAAGAAGCGCTACAACGGGAAAGGAGTGCTGAAAGCGGTTCACAACGTAATTAAGCGGATCCAAGGAGCAGTACGGGGAATGGATCCTGGACATCAGAAAGCCCTTGACGAGGAGATCATGGCTCTCGACGGAACGCCGAACAAATCCAAGCTCGGAGCCAATGCGATCCTAGGAGTATCTATCGCCGCGGCGAAAGCCTCGGCCGCGGAAAGGAAGATTCCACTCTACCGGCAATTTGCTGAACGTAATGAATATGTGTTGCCCGTGCCGCAGTTGAATGTGCTAAATGGCGGCAGGCATGCAGATAACAATGTTGACTTTCAGGAATTCATGATCGTTCCATTGGGCGCCCCGAGCTTTAGCGAAGCTTTGCGTGCAGCCTCCGAAACTTTTCACGCGCTGAAGGATGTACTGCATGCCAAGGCCTATGAAACAAGCGTGGGAGACGAGGGTGGTTTTGCCCCGCGGCTGCGATCGAATGAAGAGCCAGTCGAACTTATCCTGTCCGCAATTCAAAAGGCCGGTTACCAGCCGGGCAAAGACATTGCTATCAATCTCGACCCCGCAGCCAGCGAGTTTTACGAGGATGGTCAGTATTTCTTCAACAAATCGGACAGGTCACTGAAGAGCTCCGAGGAAATGATTGATTTGTGGGCGGTGTGGCTGAAGAAGTATCCAATCCCATCCCTGGAGGATGGATTGGCGGAAGACGACTGGGCCGGGTGGAAGAAGCTCACTGCGAAACTTGGAAATCAGGCTCAGTTGGTTGGCGATGACATCTTCGTCACCAACCCGGAGATCTTTGCCAAGGGCATTCAGG
>JASHNX010000034.1 GCA_030041415.1 Candidatus Sulfotelmatobacter sp. | reverse complement strand
AACAGGCCGCCGAACCCCCCAATCTCACTCAGCACACCGCGCGTAAAAGTCTTGCGCGCAAGATACCTGATGCGCTGCTTGGTGCGATTGGCGCGATCAATATCCACTCCGGCATCGGCGTAGGTGATTGGTGGAGCGGCGGAACTGGGATTCTTCGGCACGGAATTCTGGGGCTCTTTCTCAGCGTGTCAGCGTAGGAAAACAGTGGATTCCTGCAAAGCAGAAGTTCCAAGGCGGCTCATTGTAACACGTTCAAAACGAGCGCCGATTGCCCATTAGTTCTGCGCGATTCGAGCGCCGGAGCTCATGCGTCTTGAGAGCGGTCTAGTCCCCGAGGCAGCACTAAGTAAGCTATCGGCCCAATCAACATCGCGATCGTTCCGCCGATGGTGGCAAAGCGGTCGCCGCCGAGCAGCGCAACCACCGCCATGATCAGTGGAGCGCCAACCACATAGAGCAATCCGATCACCCCGCCGGGCACGACGAATGCGCGTGGCATTTCGGGCCGAGTGTGACGCAACTTCCAGCCCGAAAGCACCGTCAGCACGGTCGTCGCAGAACGTAACCAGATATAGATTGAGATGAGCTGACCGAGGCTTCGCCATGCGAGGAGAGCATAAATGACCGTGGATAAGACGATCGCCAGCCATGGTGTTCCATAGCGCGAGTGCCTCCTGGTGAGTGTGGCAGAAAGATAACCATCCTCTGCCATGGCAAACGGCATGCGCGTCGTGGTAAGCACCGTGCTATTCAGGAGGGCAACATTGCAAGTCATCGCGGCCAGCGTCATCCAAGTCCCCAGCCAGTGTCCCCCGATCATTCGGGCCGCGTCGGAGAAGAATCCGGTATGCCAATTCTCCCAATGGCCCGCCGAAGCAAGGCCGGCAAGCGTCGGCAGAAAGTACGCCGCGATTGATAGCGGCACAACTAATGCCAGCGCCCGTGGGTGGGCACGTTGCGGATTATCCACTTCTTCGGCAACGGTCGATAGCTGCTCGTAGCCGGAATAGAGCCAGAGCCCCAAAGCCAGCCCGACGCCGAAAATCTTGAAAGTCGGCTGGTGCGGAGGAATCAACGGAGCAAAGGGATCGAAATGCCAATGAGCAAGCCCAAGGACGACCATGGTGATGATCGGCAGAAAAATAAGAATTTCGAGCGCTGTCGCCACTTTGCCGACCATCTGAATGCCGCGGACGTTCACCCATGTAATCACTGCAATCAGAGCGACTGAAACCAGGTAGTGCTTCCAACCTGTCAACCCAGGAACGTAGTAAACGAGATAATCGGTGAACAAAACGGCATACGCCCCTCCTAGCAGAAACGATGCCGACCAATTCCACCAGCCTGCCAGAAATCCCCAGAAGTCACCGAAGGCGGCACGAGTCCAGCGATAGAATCCGCCTTCGACCGGCATCGCAGTCGTGAGTTCGGCCGACACCAGCGAAACAGGAATGCACCAGAAAAACGGCAGGAGAAACAGATAGATCAGCGTCATCCCTGGGCCGGAGGTTGTGACCATATCTTCGAGCCCAAATGGGCCTCCGGTCGTGTAGGAGAACATCACGAAGACGAGATAGAAGAGGCTGGCTTTGCGAGGGGAAGATGGTCGCGACACAGGTTGGTGGTCTTCGTGCTTCAAAGTTTTTCAGGGCACAGCGGGATTGACGATTCTTGCTGAAATTAAAAAGCAGTGGTCAATGAGCGTAATCGCGAATTGGCAACAGCTAGTGATTTAGAGCGGTAATGCGACCGTCGCTTCGCGGCACAGAACTTACGTGTCGATCATTAGTTCGAGGATTTTCATCTTCGATCCTCAGTAAAGGAACATCCAGAGACAGCCGCCCTAGGCTGCCCACTGGGCGAGGCGGACCGGCCCTCCTTTCGCTCCACATACAATGCGATGACAGACACGCAATAGATTCCAATTGTAATCGGCAGCAGTGCGCGCATTCCGAACCGCAGCGAAAGATTCTCCAGCAACCCTCCCACAACCGCCCCCAGCACGTTCGATCCTAGCGCAGCGCCCGGCATCGACTCGTCCCGAAATTCCAGAGAAAACAATAGCCCCGCAAAAATCACCGGCAGAGAAAAGACAACCGCAACTACTGTTCCCACCACCGCGGGAGACCCGGGCAGCGAGCCGAATGGCACAACATAGGCGATCAAAAGTCCTGCGAGCAGCGGCAGAGCGATCCACACCCTCGACAAATTTTTCGGAAAGTGCTCAACCGCCCAGTTGGCGATCAACAATGCTGCCAGCATGGAAGAAATAACGATTCCATTGACTTGCCACGTTGTGCCGAAGTACAAAGCCAGCCGGCTGATCGCCTGTGTCTCTAGGAGCATAAAACCGGTGCCCATCATGAAATAAAACAGCGACGGAACTTGTCCCCGAGCGCCGGGAATCGTCCAATACAGTCCGAGCGCGATCAATAAAACAAGCGCTCCAATAGAAAGATAAGCCCTCGGGATTGCCCGGTCGCGCTGATACAGATAGGGCCAGTCATCGGTGGTCACCGGGACTGTGCTATTGTCCGGACTCACGCGATTCCGGGATACGAAATCCGACAGATCGCGGTCCGAACGGAGCGCTTGTCCAATGCGATCTGAAGGCGAAGCCGCAAAGCACATCGCGCCATAAGTGAAGCTGGACTTTGCAAGAAAAATGAGAGGCGCCTTGCCAAAAATCCGGCGAAACATCTCGTTGAAACGATCCGCGACCCACGGCCGATCCACAACGAATTTCACGAACAGAACGCCGTCCGGCTGCAGATGATCACGTGCCTCGCGCAACGACTCCATGGTGTAAACGAAATTGTCGATCCGCATATTCGAATAGTCAGAGAGCTGCGTGTGCGAATCGAGCAATGCAAAAAGTATCAGATCGTAGCGCTCGGAGGTTCGCTTGAGGAATGCTCGGGCGTCGGTGAGATGCACAGATACACGGCTCGAATCATATGGATGCTCGGGATGCTCATGCTTCCCCAGAGATAGAATCGCAGGGTCAATCTCGACCGCATCGACCACAGAGCTCCCATGCCGCAAAGCCGCGGCGACATCATCGCCGGTTCCTGATCCAACAACCAACACTTTCGGCCCACTCCGCGGAAAACGGAACGGCACGTTGTAAGGATTCTCTTCCGCAGGCTCCCGCAGCAGCTTCGGGTGCCGGCTCAGAAAATCAGCCGACAGGTTCACGATCGATTGATAGCCAGTATGATTTACTTCCAGAGAACCCACCGCGAAATCACCATTGACCGCATAGACTCTCGTGTATTCGATCTCGTGGTAAGGCGTCCAAATTGTGTAATGGTTCGAGTTCCCCGGATCGTATAGAAGAAAAAACAGCGGTACCAGTAAGACCAACAATAAGGCGCGATCTTTACCCGCTGTCTGGAGCAGGGCAAATCCTGCCAGGACCGCGCCCAGCCAGAGCCAGGGCGGCAGCATCATCCGACCCACTAGCAGAAACGTTAGGATTCCCGCGAGACTTCCACCGAGGTTCCACGAGTAGCTGATCAGGGGATTGGGGCCCAGATCCATCTGCCGGCCAACAATCTGTCCGAGAGGAATAAATATCCAGACCAGCAGTAGAAACAGAATCAATGCAAGAAGCAGGATCGAAGTAAAATCGATCCAGTTGCCCACCGCCGACGTCATCCAGATCAGCATGTCGGAGCCTGATCCCAGGGCCTGCGAAATTCCGTCGAGAACTTTGCCGCTATGCCACGGCAGACGTACCACGAGCAACAACCCTATCAGCGCTACAACACTTCGCGCCCAACGAATCGGCTGAGCGGCCAGCGTGCAACCCAAACCAAATCCAACGAAACACAATAGTAGCGCCAGGTTTTTAAAATAGGCAAAAATGTGGACTTCGACTGCAATCCATCGTATGAACGCCAGCTCGGCAAAAAGCGTCAGAAAGCTGGCAAAAAAAAGTTGAGATGGGCTCCACAAGAATGATCGATCCGCCGGCCGCAAGAAACCATCGCCTCGTCGCTGCGCCAAGGCCATCAACAATCGAATCAGCAACAGAAGAGCGACGGCAACTGCGAATGCGATAATGCGGGGTTTCATGGAAACTTAATAGTATAGGCAGCCTGCGCTGGAAGTATGGCACGCAACGCGTAGTTTCATTTGTCTACCTATGCGGCGAGAGTTCCCGTTAGCGTGCCTTCCAGCTCCAGCAGTTTCCGCTTCACCTCAAGACCGCCGCCGTAACCGCAAAGCGTGCCATCGGACGCGATTACTCGGTGGCAAGGCACAACAATCGCAATCGGATTGCGATTATTCGCCATGCCCACCGCACGAAACGCACTGGGTTTGCCGACCGCACGGGCAACGTCAGCGTAGGTGCGGGTTTCGCCGTAAGGGATCGCCAGCAGCGCGCGCCAGCAGGCAATCTGAAAATCCGTGCCGCGCAGATCGAGCGGGAACGTGAACTTGCGACGCCCGCCGGCGAAATACTCTTCGAGCTCTTTTGTATAGAGAAGCATGCCGCGAGGCGAATTATCGAACTCAACCCTTGGTTTTTGGCGCCCAAGATTTTCGCGCCGGAGATCACGTGGATTCGGACGAATCGACTGCTGCCCCGGCAATCGGGCGTCAAACTCCAGAGCTACGAGACCTGTCGCAGACGCGGCCAGGAATAAGGGGCCGATCACCGAATTCATCGTTATCGACTGTAAAGTTTCCATGAACTTAACGAGAGGCAAGAAAACCAAGATAACAGAACCTTCCGCCTTTGATGCAGATTCGCCCTTCTTAACGAAACGCACGACTGTTGACAGGAACTATGTTTTCGACGAAAGTGTGTGCGGCGTGCTTATGCCCTTCCCTCGATCGTCTAACAAGATTCTCCTTGTAATTGCGGTTCTCGCGCTGGTGCCGTTTGCAGGAGTGGTAGCTCGCGCGGCAGGAGAATGGCGGCTGGCGGGCGCCACGCCAAACGGCGATGAGGTTCTGGTCAGCTCGATCAGTTCGCAAAAGGGGGGCGCTCGAACGGCGTGGGTTCGCATCGAGTACAAAGAGCCAATGAAGCTGCCTCAAGGCGGCCCTTTTGTAGAGGTGCGGGCACGAGTACGATTCAATTGCTCGAACGGCGGAGAAGCGCCGAACTCGATGTGGTTCTATTCCCGTTCGCGCAGTGGGAAACTTGTTGTGAGCAAGAAAGCACGTCACGACGACCAGTTTGGTTCGGCCGCCGAGGGAGGATTCGCCGGAATCGCGCACAATTTTGTTTGCGAACAGAAATAGTTTGCACAGTTGCGGATGTTTACCGGTAAACAAACTGCAGCTGGTGCTGAAAGAATCTTTAAATTTGCAGTCCAGAAGATTTCCACAGACCCACACCTCAGTAACTGCATGCCCACTTCCGTCGACGCTGCTTCCGTCATATTCTGATAAACGAAACGCGGCTGGCGCTTCCTCTACCTCCCATGAATTCGTTGAATCCCTATTGGCTTCTTGCGGCAGGTTTTGCCGTAGCTGTCGGCGCCTACGCGCTGCTCCGGCGCAAATCGAAAGGGCCGGTGGAACTCGAACACGAACGCCGCATCTGGCTGGATGGGATCGGACGCATAACCGATGGCACCGTCATTGACGTGCAGGAAATGCCGCCCACCGATGGCCATCATGCGGCCGTATTGCTGATCTATAAGTACGACGTCGCAGGCGTTTCCTACGAGTGTTCGCAGGACGTCACATATCTGCGCCAGTGGATTAACTTGCATTCCTGCCGGCTCGGGCTGCCTACTTCCGTAAAATACGATCCGCATAACCCCGGCAATTCGCTGGTGGTTTCGGAAAACTGGATGGGGTTGAGGCAGTAAGGAAGCGATCCAAAACGCGCCCATTCGGTCGCTTCCGCTCCCTCAGGGCAGGCTCCGATGTTCGCGCGGCTCGCCGAGGTCCTTCGCTGCGCAACGGAGGCTTGCTCAGGATGACAACTCTTGAGGCTAGATCTGATAATCATCCTGAAAAAGGTCCTGGGGAGATATTTTCGCCGGCGGCTTCTCTTCATCAATCGAGAAATCCGGTTCGGCGCCCAACGCTTCGTGCGAGTGCTCCTGGAACTTCTCGCGCAGTTCGTGAAGTTCCGTGGCCAGCTTGATGATCACATCTGATAGCGGATCGCGAATATCTTTTGGATCAGTAATCACAACTCGCCGGCCATCGCGCAGAACGATGTGCCCCGGCACTCCCACGATCGTCGAGTTTGCCGGCACGCTTCGCATCACGACAGAGCCCGCGCCGACGCGGCAGTTATCGCCGATGGTGATATTGCCGAGCAGCTTGGCGCCGGAGCCGATGGAGATATTATTCCCCAGCGTGGGATGGCGTTTGCCTTTTTCTTTTCCAGTCCCGCCCAGGGTCACACCCTGATAAAGCGTTACGTCGTCGCCGACGATCGCAGTCTCGCCAATCACCGTGCCCATGCCGTGATCGATGAAGAGCCGCCTGCCGATTTCGGCTCCAGGGTGAATCTCGATGCCGGTAAAAAATCGCGCGATCTGAGAGTTAAGCCTTGCCAGGAATCGCATGCCACGCAACCAGAGCCAATGGCTCACATGATGCGCCCACACCGCGTGCAGCCCGGGATAACAAATGAGAACTTCGAGATAGGACCGGGCAGCCGGGTCTGACTCGAAGACCGCGGCGATATCTTCGCGCACGGATTGGAAGAAGCCGGGCACGGCTCCATCTTACTTGGAGCGGCGGAAACTGCGAATGGCATCTTGCAGGCGCAAGGCTTCCGGTATCCCTAAACTTGTCTCGACGCTGACCACCCTCCCCCTCCCTGTTGCTTAAAACGTCCCGAAACATCTTTTTGGCGAATTTTTCTTCGTAAACGCGGCTTCGACTACGCCGCTGGTTCGCTAGCGCGAACCAGCTCGCTTCGCTCACCATGACAATGCTAGAGATCGAATGCAAGAAAACGGGATAAGTGGTGATGACTGGGATGAGTTCGGAGGCCGCTTTACCCGCCGTAGTGGAAACCGCCGCTGTCGGCGACTGTCATGCGGAGATACTTGTAAGGATTGACGGGAGTGTCGTTGATGCGGACTTCATAGTGAAGGTGAGGGCCGGTGGAGCGTCCGCTGGTGCCGACATAGCCGATTATGTCGCCGCGATGAACTTCCTGTCCGGCAGTGACTGCAAAGCCGGAAAGATGACCGTAACGCGTCGAGATGCCGTGGCCGTGGTCGATCATGAGGGCTTTGCCATATCCGCCAAGAAAATCCGCGAACGTCACGACGCCATCGGCGGGAGCGATGATCGAATGGCCGTAGCTGCTGCCGATATCCACGCCACTGTGAAACGCGCCTTCACCATTAAACGGGTCAATACGCTCGCCGAAGCTGGCGGTGACCTGACCATC
>JASHNX010000304.1 GCA_030041415.1 Candidatus Sulfotelmatobacter sp. | reverse complement strand
GCGGGTGGCCCATTCAAGCCCGGTTTTGGCTTGAGTGGGGCAGTTCCCTTCAGAACACGCAACCAAGCGGCTTGCCTACTTTCGTAGGGTCTACCTTCGTAGGCTTGGCGAATGTCCCAGAGACATGACAGATTGGAGTAGGATCCAGAAAATGTGCGCGGCCGCGGATCAACGCCGGCCGCGTTTCTTTTTTTGCGAACCATCCCAAAACGAATGAACGGAAGACCGTCAGAAATGAGGACAGGGGCGTGAAGAAAAATCGAGGCGGAATCAGGATCAAGAATTGCAAAGATCGGGGAGCATGGGCAGAGTTGCGCTTCGCTGTGCGAGCCATGGAGGAAGGTTTGCGGCCGGCGAGGCCCTGGGGAGAACCCTCCGGGTACGACTTCCTCGTCCACCACAAGAGCACGCGGCTCTTCCGCGTCCAGGTCAAGTCCACCATTTACAAGCAGCATCGCTGCTATCACTGCACAATTCGAACCCAAGACCGCGTCTATAAAAAAGATTCCTTCGATTTCGTGGCCGCATACGTAATTCCCGAGGATGTGTGGTACATCCTTCCCGAAAGAATCGTTCGCGGCATGTCGACCGTCGGTTTGTATCCCGCCATGGCAGGCGCCAAGTACGACGAGTTCAAGGAAGCGTGGTATCTGCTGCGCGGAGAACAGCAGCGAGAGACGTTGACCATTCAAGCCTGCGCTGAGGATTACGCCGGCAAACCGTCAGGAGCAAACGAACTCGGTGATCAGTTATCGATAACTCAACCTTAGGTGGAAGAAAAAACGCGGAAGAAAAAACCGGGACGGCTTGCGCCGTCCCTTTGTTGCGTGGGGGAAAAAGAATCTTGAAGTCTCCGAACGTGTGGGTGCGTCCGGAGACCCGCGGGGGAGGGCCCGCGTATCCGGAGACTGCCGCTCCGGAATGCTTCGAAGCTCAGGCTAGTAACGTCCCTGATGAATCCACAGCCGGACGCGGTCTTCGACGGAAAAACGGTCGGAGGGATTGGCTCCGAATTTCGATTCCAGGGAAAAGGCGTGCGCTTCAAGCGGAACGGAAAAATGATGCTTGGAGGAGAGAAATCCGCGGATGAATAGTTCGCTGTAGCGCTCGACGCCAAGCAGTTCGAACTGGATGACGTGCACCAGGCCGTGGAAGAGGGCGCGCTCAGTCAGCTTTTCATTGAAGAGAATAACGTCGCCGAGAGTGACGGAATCCATGTGAGTCCACTCGGGAAGATTCTCGAAACCGAGGACGCGGGCTTTCTCATAGAACGGCGGGTTCGAAATACGCTGGCCGTTGAGTTCGACGACGCGAACGCGGTCGAGCACCACCGCTGAAAAGTAAGGCCACATCGCAGCTTTTTGCAGATTGCTGAGGGGGGCAGCGATGCGCATGTAATGCTCGCCCTGCTCGCGCAGGTAACTGGAGAGCATAGCTACAGCTTCAGGAATTTGAGTTTCGCTGAGGGAAGCGGGCTGGCCAGCCTCGGTTGCGCGCGGAATCTTCGCTTCGATGGAGGAGTAATACTGGTTGAGCGAGGCGGCAGCCTCGACGGACTTGCGAAGTATGTCGCGGCGGCCAAAGCGGGCGAGATCCTCGAGCGTAAAACGTAACCTCAACTGATGACTTGCGCAGTGAGCGCTGAGCAGCTCAAGCTGGGCATGCTGCAATTCGGAATTCATCTGGGCAATCGCAACCCGATCGCCAGGGTTATCCCAGGACAACATATTTTTTAAGGCTCCCACAATATGAAGATTTTCCCACAGGCGGAATTAATTATTTATACAATGTTACATCTACGTTGTCAACATAATTAAATTGATTTAATGGCCGGTTTTTATTTCCTGTACAGTGTTATATTTACGATGTATACATAACAGTTACGGAGGGAATGTGGCTCGGCCATCGGATCCTGAACTGGAGGGAAAGATACTGGAAGCTGCCCGCAAACTCTGGAAAAAGGGCGGCGCGGGCAGTTTGACCATGCGCGCCGTGGCGCGCGCGGCGGGAACGAACACGCCGGCGGTGTACCGGCGATTCCGGGACCGGGATGATCTGCTGAGGGGGATGCTGCGCCAGATGCGGTTCGAGATTGCCGCCGAAGTGGAGCAGGCGGCGACGGTGGAAGAGGCTTGCGAAAAATACCTGGAATATGCGCTGGCACATCCGTGGGACTACGAGCTTTTCTACCAGCACGATTACGAACTGGATCATTCGCGACGACGGGGCGAGCAGGTGGTGCGGCCGGCGCGCGCCGCCATGAGGGAAAAGCTGCAGGACAGGCTGGGAGGGTCGGAGATGAGCCGAGAAGTGATGCTCACGGCGTTGTGGATGCTGGGGCACGGAGCGGCGATGCTGCTCATCGATAAGTCGATTCCGCCGGAAGAAGCACCTCGGGCCAGGAAGGTATTCAGCGCAGCAGTGAAGGCGCTGATGAGAGAAGCCGAGTTCCTTAGCAAACTCAAATTATGAGTTTGAGGAGCGATGGCCAGACAGCCGGTCTACTGCGAAAACAAAAAGTTGCCGATAAGAAGAGCAAGCGACCCAAGCCCGAGCGGCGTGAGGAAATGGGGAGTGGCTTGAGGTTGCGGGCGGCGGAGGATGACCGGTGACGAAGATCTCGCTGGTGGAAGACAGCAAGTTTCTGCGGCTGGCGACGGAGCGGGCGCTGGCGCGCGCGGGCTACGAAGTGTGCACCGCGGGCGACGGCGAAGAGGCTCTGCACACGGCGCAAAGCAAGCTACCGGATTTGATTCTGCTGGATATGCTGCTGCCGAAAATGAGCGGGCTGGATGTGCTGAAGGCGCTGAAAAAAGACGCTTCCACGCGCGGAATCCCAGTGGTGGTGATTACCGGGATGGCGCAAAAGAATGCCGCGCGGCTGGAAGCCGATGGCGCGGCGGCGTTTCTGGAGAAGTCGACGCTCGAACTGGACAAGGGACCGGAGCGATTGATCGAGGAAGTGCGGACGATCATCGGCAAGCTGGCGGGGCAACGCGCGAAGCAGACGACGGCGTAGCGAACAGAGCTTGCAGGTGGTTCACAGGTCGGCCTGGCGCGATTCGGCGATAAAGAGGCAACGATTCGATGTCTCGGGACGAGTCGCTTCCTCGTAAGCGCCCCGCGCTCAGGTACCGGTGCCCGTTAGCTCAATCACCTGCGGCTTAGATGAGGCGTTGTCGATGATGGTGATCGTGCCTTGTGCCGTGCCTTGTTTGGTTGGGGTGAACGTTGCGGTAATCGTGCAATTTGCACCTGGAGCAACGGTTGCGCCGCAGGTCGACGTCACGGCGAAGCCGACGCTGGACTTTATCGATTGAATTTTCAGCTCGGCCTTGCCAGTGTTGGTGAGACCTACAATCATCGGCGCGCTGGTCGTCCCAACGGCTTGCTTTTTGAAATTCAGCCGTGTCGTGGGAGAGAAACTGACCACCCCTGTATTCAGGAGAACATTTTCGGCATCGCTGTCTTGATCGCAGGTTGTGACGTCCGGCTTGCCATCGCCATTGAAATCTGCGATCGCCACTGCCGTCGGGAAGCCCCCAGTGGGATACAAGGCCACCTCGCCGAAGGTGCCGTCGCCTCTGCCCAGAAGGATGCCCACCTGGCCGATCAGGTTTGCACCGGGGCTGGTCGCCACCAGGTCGAGAATGCCGTCGCCATTCATGTCCGCCGCGGCCACAGCCAGCGCGGAGGGGATCTCGTATGTCACTGGCTGCTCGAACTGGTAGCCGCCCTTGCCCAATAAGACCGCCACACCCAAGCCCTCCAGCTCAGCAACGGCCAGGTCGGTCGTGCCGTTGTTCCGGAAGTCAGCCGCGATCATCGAGTCCGAATTCAGGGCGGTAAGTTCATAGCTCTCCCCCAAGGTGAAAGTACCATCGCCGTTGCCCACCAAAATCTGGACCGTATCCGAGCTGGCGAAGCCGAGCGTAAGCGCAAGGTCGAGCGCGCCAGCACCGAAGTGCCCTGAGGTCATCGCGCTGGGACCGCTCGGAAGCGACGTTGTGATCGCTGGCTCCTGAAAAGTGCCGTCGCCATTGCCGAGCAAAATGCCTACGGCCGGAGCGACCCCTTCGCCGTTGCCCTGCCCGGCCACGGCGATATCGAGCTTCCCATCGCCATTGAAGTCCCCGATCACCACCTGGGTGGGCTCTGGCGGGGTCGCATAATCTACCGGCGGCTGAAACGTGCCGTCGCCATTTCCCAGCAAGACGCTCACGAAGCCCCCGTCTTG
>JASHNX010000303.1 GCA_030041415.1 Candidatus Sulfotelmatobacter sp. | reverse complement strand
ATGCTTAGCTGCAAGCCACGCACAGCACGCATGAAACATAGCGTAATAAGCCCGTGACAGTGCATTTCTTTCCTCAAACTCTGAACTATCGGGCCTTACAGTTGCCGTTTCGAGGAAACCCCGCGCTAGCTCAACATGCCGTCGGGCCTTAAGCTCCGTCTCACGGCTTGACATCTCTAAAGCACCATTAATCTTTGGAGCGGGAGACGGGAATCGAACCCGCGACCAACAGCTTGGAAGGCTGTGACTCTACCACTGAGTTACTCCCGCTCAAGCTCCACTCAATCTTCCCGAGGTCCTTCGCTCCGCTCAGGATTTCGGCTGCGGGCTCCCGCCCGCAAAACGCCTCAACTTGGAAGGCTGTGACTCTACCACTGAGTTACTCCCGCCCTTCCTGCCACTCTTCGTTGCCGCAGGTCCCTCGCAAATAGCGCTCAGGATTTCGGCTACGGGCTCCCGCTTCGCTCACGCCCGCAAAACGCCTCAACTTGGAAGGCTGTGACTCTACCACTGAGTTACTCCCGCTCAAGCTCCACTCAATCTTCCCGAGGTCCTTCGCTCCGCTCAGGATTTCGGCTGCGGGCTCCCGCCGCGCAATCGCTCCGACTTGAGATCCCTCGCAAAGAACGCTCGGGATTTCGCCAGCGGACTCCCGTTTCTCGCTGTCGCTCGAACTCACGCCCGCTAAACGGCTCAACTTGGAAGGCTGTGACTCTACCACTGAGTTACTCCCGCCCTGCTCAACCTCAGCGGCTAAAGCCGCTCTCATTCAGACTCCAAGCGGCATGGCTGAAGCCATGCCCTTTCACGAACCATGCCCTGGTACGAACCTTATGGAGCCGATGATCAGGATTGAACTGATGACCTCTCCCTTACCAAGGGAGTGCTCTACCAACTGAGCTACATCGGCTCGAACCTTCCGTTCCCTCGCGCCATACGCTCGGGATTTCGGCTGCGGGATCCCGCTCCTCCACCCCGTCACGCGAAAACCGCGCGTGCCGGGGACCCCAGATTCGCTCACGCCCGCAAACGCCTCAACTACCAACTGAGCTACATCGGCCCGACTCAAGCCGTCAGCCTTCAGCTCACAATCGCAGTCGAACGGCTAGTCCGACTTGTTCTCGCCATCGGAGTGCAGGACATCTTTTCTCCGCACCCAGGTCTTGAACGCGAACAAACCGAGAATCAGTAGGGTTACCGCACGAATCCGCTGATCACTCAGAGTCGTGAAAGCCAGCACACCCAGCGCAAGATATGCGATCAATGCTCCGGTTAAACGGCTCAGTTTCATTTACGTCTCCCTCGCAAACCGCGCTCGGGATTCGACGGCGGTCTCCCGGCTTCGCATCCGCTCAGCCTCACGCCCGCTAAACATCTCAATTCTGGTGCACAGGGAAGGATTCGAACCTTCGTACCTCGCTAGGAGGGACAGATTTACAGTCTGTTGGCTTTAACCACTCACCCACCTGTGCACAACCGCCGGGTGATGCAGCCACCACACTTCATCCGGCAGGCAATCTCGTCAGCCACTCTCGGCCGCTGCAAAGTGCGCGGGAACATGCGGCAGCACACTTCTGCTTTCAGCTTCCGAATCCGAGAGCCAACCGACTCCAGCAAACCCGCTTTAGCCGGCTTAGTTAGCCAACCAGCCTTGGCAAATCAGGGAAACCAAGATTCACGCGAACGGATATCGCGCGAAGATCACTACACGCCGGAAAAGTTCCGAATGGAGTGCGTTGGAAAAACCTGTTGCGCCGCCTGCCGAACTTCACACACTGGAGCTGGCGAAGGGATTTGAACCCCCGACCCTCTGATTACAAATCAGATGCTCTACCAGCTGAGCTACGCCAGCAATCGAGGCACTCATGCCATCAGGCACAAGTATACCTCTTATCCCTGCCAGATGTCCGGGACAATTGATTACGTTATCACACCGGAGTTTTTCGACGCAACGCTGAAATCGGGCAGCGCCGGGGGTGTTATGATTTCAGGCCTGACCCGCACTCCATGCGAATGAGGCGCACGTTTCCCGTCGTTCTGGGAGTTCTGATCGTCGTGGCGGCGATTACGGCTGCCGTTCAACTGCGCAAGCTCGCCCCGCCTGAACCGGCCCGATTGTTGCCGGGCGCCGACGCATTCTTTTATGTCGATCTCGCCTGGGCGCGGCGGCTGAACGGGGGCAAAGAGCTGCCGGCCGTAAGTCACGATCCGGAATACGAGCAGTTCATCCAGGCGACCGGTTTTCAGTTTGAGCGCGACCTTGATGAAGCGGCGTTTGCCGTGCATTATCCGGCGAGCTGGCCGGGCGGAGGAACCGGAGGCTCGGCCAATGAGCCGCGATTCTCGGAAGTGCTGGTGGGAAAGTTTCAAAGCGAGCGGTTGACCGGCTACCTGCGCCAGATCTCGAATTCGGTGGAGAGGTATCACGCGATCGATATTTTTGCGATTCCTCTGCAAGGCAGAACTTTGCGCGTAGCTGTGCTGGCCGCGGATTTGGTGGCGGCCTCGAACCATGAAGACGCGGCCGTGATTGAAGGAATAGTGGACCGGTCGAAGCGGCTGGCTTCTCCGTTTGGGGGGCCAGCTCTGCTGCGACAGTTCTACAAGCGAGTGCAACTTGGCAGCTTGGCGTGGGCGATTGCGCGAATCAATCCGGCGGCTCCGGGAACCGGCTGGTCAAGCGCGGTACTGGCGAGCCCGGCAACAGTTGTAATTTCGGGAAGTTTTCTGAGCCCGCTGCACCTGCATGCCGGCTCGCTTCATGTGCTGGTGGAAGCGATCACGCAAACTCCAGATGAGGCGCAGGCGATCATCGACAAGGTCACAGTGTTTCTTGCGTTGGCACACACGGCCGAAACTTCGGCCGGAATTCATGGCACCGACGCCGACGTGAAGGCGTTTTTCGACAGCTTGAAAGTAAAGCAGGACGGCGATCGAGCCACGGTGAGCGCGACCATGCCACTGGCATTTTTGCGCAAGATGCTCTCGGGATCGGGGGCAGGCCTCGGCGAACCCGGAGCCGCGCCCAGCGAACCGACGCAGGAACCCGCAAGAACACAATAGCTTAAAACGACGGTCCGATTGTCCCGTCCACTGAAGAGCTACCACGCCAAGGGTCATTAACTTGTTTATAGAGTGGTAGACTTCGCGCATGAGGGACTCGAAACCAGATGCCGAAGGCGCGAGCGCCGTTGCAGGTTCTGCTTCGAAGAATCTTCACAGCGCGGGTCCGGCGCTTTATCTGGTGGCAACGCCGATCGGAAATCTCGAAGACATTACTTTCCGGGCGGTTCGCGTGCTCAAAGAAGTTGATGTCATTGCCTGCGAGGATACGCGGCAGACGCAAAAGCTCCTCAGTCATTACGGAATCACGACGCGGACGGTCAGCTATCACGAACACAATGAGATGACGCGAGCGTCCGAACTCGTGAAAGAGATGCAAGAAGGCGCGAGCGTGGCGCTGGTAACGGATGCGGGCATGCCGGGAATTTCCGATCCGGGGTTTCGGCTGGTGTCGCTGGCGATCCGGCATCATCTGGCGGTGGTGCCGATTCCGGGGGCATCGGCCTTTCTGGCCGCGTTGGTGGCCAGCGGATTGCCGACCGACTCGTTTCGCTTCAGCGGATTTCTGCCGGGAAAGCGCGGCGAGCGGCGAGCAGCGATTGAGGCAGTAAAGACTTCGCCGCGCACGCAAGTTTTTTATGAAGCACCGCATCGCGCAGTGGAGGCGTTAACGGATATTTGCGAAGTGCTGGGTGATGACCGCCACGTGGTGATTGCGCGGGAAGTGACCAAGCTGCATGAAGAATTCTTGCGCGGCAGAGCGCGAGAAGTGCTGGAGACGCTTAGATCGCGCAATGGAGTAAAGGGCGAGATCACGCTGCTGATCGGGAAAGCCGAAACGGGAGAATCGCGGGCATCAAGCGACGCGCCGGCCAGGGTTTCGATCCGGCAAAGGGTCGAGCAGATCGTAAAGGAAGAAGAGATTGACGAGAAAGCCGCGCTAAAACAAGCGGCGAAGGAACGCGGGATTTCGAAGAGCGCGGCGTACAGAGAAATGCAAAGGAGCAAGTAGCTTGGTTGCGCATCTGCCAATGCTTCGTATGGCTGAAACTGAAGGGCTTCGGAAAACAGACATCGCTGTTGCGATCTATCGACTAACCTAATTTCGAAATTGCCCGGGCAATACGATCAAGCGTCGTCTCGCGTCCCAGCACCTCGAGGGTTTCGAATAAAGGCGGCGCATTTTTTCGGCCGCAGACGGCGACGCGGATCGGTTGAAACATTTGACCCGCTTTCAACCCCAGTTCCTGAGCGGCTGCGCGCAAGGCGTGATCGAGGGGGTCGTGCTGGAACTCGACAGTCGCGAGAATTTCGCGCGCACGGGTCAGGACTTTCAGCGCCATGGCTGAATCGCCTTTCTGCGGGATCAATTCAGCCGGATCATACGGCGGCAATTGCTTCACGCAGAAAAAATCGGCTGTGGTGAGGACATCGCGCAGCAACTTGATGCGTTCCCGAATCAATGGCGTAATGCGGAGCATTTTCTCCGGCGATACGTCCCATCCGTGGGCACGCACGATCGGCAAGAGGCGTTCACTCAAGCTTTGGACTGGCAGCGCACGAATGTGCTCGGCATTGAGCCACACCGCTTTCGGATCGAACGTTTCCTCCTGAGTCGCTGCCGGTTCCTTGAAATTCACGACCGCGTTTGAGCGGTTGATGCCTTCGAGCGAGAAGGTTTCGATCAGTTCCTGCAGCGAGAGATTTTCGCGATCGTTCTTCGGCGACCAGCCCAGCAGACAAAGAAAGTTGATGAAGGCCTCAGGCAAAAAACCGGCATCGCGATAAGTCGTGACGCTAACCACCGGCCCGTGGCGGCGCTTGGAAAGCTTGGTACCGTCTGGGGCAATAAGCAAAGGAAGATGAGCGAACTGCGGGGGAGCAACTCCGGCGGCGCCGAAAATCAGCACGTGCTTGAAGGTGTTGGTGAGATGGTCTTGGCCGCGGATGATGTGGCTGATGCACAGGTCGGCGTCATCGGCGCAGGAAGCGAGGTGGTAGGTCGGCATGCCATCGGAGCGAAGCAGGGCGAAATCTTCAATGTCATCGGCGGCTTTCACCTGATCGCCGTAGACTGCATCGTTGAAGCGCACAACTTGGCCGGTTTGTCTCGGCACGCGAAACCGCAGGGCAAACGGCTCGCCGGCAGCAGCGCAGCGGTCGCTCTCTTCGCGCGAAAGTTCGCGGGCGCCGGGATTGAAAAGCCAGGTGCCCTGCGCGCCGGATTTTTCCGCGTCTCCGGTGTGGGCGGGAGTGAAATCGCGGTAGGCGAGACCTTTTTCGAAAATCGCCCACGCGGTTTTGCGATGTAGCTCCAGCCGATCGGATTGCTTGTACTCCTCATCCCAGTTGAGGCCGAGCCACTTCAATCCGTCAAAGATCGAATCGACCGACTGCTGGGTGTTGCGCTCGACGTCAGTGTCATCGAGACGAAGAATCATCGTGCCGTGGTTGTGGCGCGCATAGAGCCAATTGAAAATGAAGGTGCGCGCGCTACCGACGTGGAGGAACCCGGTCGGAGAAGGCGCAAACCGCACACGCGGAGCGATGCCAGGAACGGAATCAGCCATAAGAGTCAGAAATTCGATGGTATGGGGAGGGTAAAAGGAGCGTCAAGCCGCGCGGGCAAACGGCCTCCGAGTAACCACCAGATTCTATTACTTTTACATCGATTCAGAGTGTACTTAAATCATATTGTGTTCGTCTTCGGGCTGTGAAAACATTAGTCAAATGTAATAACCCTCTTTGGCTACTGTGGAATCTTAATCAGGCGCGTCGCCCAGGGAATCATGAACAGTGTTGTTATCAGCATGGTGGTGATTCCGGGAGTGGTTTCACTCCTGCTGTTCCTGGTTTTCACATACCTGTATGAGCAGAGCCGCCAAGCTTATTTCCGGGCGTGGCAGTTCGCCTGGGCTGCGTATACCCTGCACTATGTTCTCGATGCGTTCTCGTTTTATCGAGCCCCTTCCCCGCTAGCGTTTTTCGCAAGCTCTCTATTTCTGGTGGCGATGGCACTGTGCATCTTCATTTCTACGCGGCTGATGCGCGGGAATCTGCAACTGATGTGGTATGACGCGGCACTGGCGGTTGTGGGAGTCGGGTTCGCCTGGGCGAACTTCGAAGCCCACATGGCCCACCAACCGACCATTGCTTTGGATATCGCAATCGCAGTCGTGCTGCTGTACAGTTCGGCGGTGTTTTATGTGAATGGGCACCGGCGAGGATCGCTGGCCTTCAAGGTGCTGGCTTTCTCGCTGGCTTTGTGGGGCGTGCTGATGGGCGCGGGACAGTTCCGCAATCCATGGGGAGCGCGCTTCGGCAGCGCAGCGAATTATCTGGGCCCGGTGCCGCAGATGCTGCTGGGCATCGCGATGGTGATGGTGCTGTTCGAAAACGAACGCAACGCGGTGCAAGAGAACACGCTGGCGCTTTCCACATTGGGAGTCGACCCACGCCGTCTGCTATCTGCTGACGATTTGCTGCCGAGCATGCAGTCCGCTTTGAGCCGGCTGGCGGGAGCTTTATCGGCAAACCGGGCAATCATTTATATCTCGGAACGTTGGCGCGGGCTTTTGCCCTCGGTCGAGCAGGGATTTTCGCCGGAGTTTCTTGAGCGGCTGTCCAGCAGTGGCGCAGGGCAGTATCTTTCGGAGCTCGCCTACCGGCATGGCGGGTTATTCACGGTGCACAATCTTCCGCAGCTCACTGAGCAGTTGCCGATTGGCTCTTCCGGGACGTTCGAGGAATTCAAAAAGTTCTTTACCGAAGCAGAATTTCGCAACCTGACGGCAGTCAGCTTGCAGACGCGCGAACATGCGTTCGGAGTGATTCTATTTCCCCACGCCGATCGCAAAGCCTTTGGTATGTCGGGCCCACGGCTGATGGTTGGGCTGGCACTGCAGCTTGGCTTGACGATCGACAACTATCTGACCGCGCACGACGCTCACCGCCGCACGCAGGAATACAAACTTCTGACCGAGATCGGAAAGGCGATCAGCTCCCGGCTGGATCAAGATGAGGTTCTGCGCACGATTCACAGCGAGCTGGGACAGATTTTCAACACCAGCAATTTTTTCATCGCATTTCAGGAAGGAGACGAAGTTCGCTTCGAGCTGGAAGTGGAGGACGGGCGTATTCTGCCGAAGCGGTCGCGCAAACTGGGAAACGGCTTTACCGAGTACATTATCCGCACGGGCCAGCCGCTGCTGATTCGATCCGACCTGGAAAAAACACGGACGCGGCTGGGGGTTACGTTTAAGCCTCCGCAGCCGGCGAAATGCCTGTGCGGGGCGCCGATTCTGCTGACGAACCGGCCGGGCGGAGTGATGGTGGCGATGAGCAAAGAGCGCGAATTCGAGTTCGAACCGCGCGACCTGGACGTGCTGGTGACCGCTGCGGGACAGGTTTCCGTGGCGGTTGAAAATGCGCGGCTCTTTGCCGACGAGCAACGGCGTTCGCGACAACTGGCGTTTCTCAATAACATTTCGCGTACCGCGATTTCCAGCGACGATCCGGTTCACCTGCTTGGCCAGATCGTAGGAGAGATCCAAAAGAACTTCAGCTTCGATCACATCGGCA
>JASHNX010000033.1 GCA_030041415.1 Candidatus Sulfotelmatobacter sp. | reverse complement strand
GCCGTCGCTCGTGATGGTGACGCGAGGGTTCAGCCGGTTAAAAAGATTGAAAGAGTCAGCAGTGAATTCAAGCCGTTTGCCTTCTCCCAGATGAATTTTGCGCACGAGCCGCAAATCGGTGGAGGAGTAATCAGGGCCGGTGAAGGCATTGCGACTGTAGCCCGGGAGGCGGTCGTTATCGTAGTTGCCATCCTGGTTGGGGTCCCCGGCGACGGTTGCGTTGATGGGACGTCCGCTTCCGGCCGTGACAATGCTCGCAATCTTCCAGTCGTTGAAAACGTGGCCGAGAAACGCATGCTGCCTATGAAAAGGCTGCGGCTCGAGCGAAAAAGCGGCCACGAACCGGTTGCGCTGATCGGTGACACTGGGCCCGCGTTCGGCATTCGGGTTATATGCGTTCTGTACGGTGGCGGGTTCGCCGGCCACAAGAGCGTCCTGACCATCGTCGATGGCGTGAGCGTAGGTGTAGGAAAGCCGCAAATACGCTCCGCGTGATACGCGGCGGTTGATAGAAAGCGTTCCGCCGTTGTAAACGCTGGAGGCGGCGCTTTGAAACTCATCGATTGCGCCGAGCTGCGCGATGGGGCGTCCGAGCGGATTGATGCATGGAGGAAATGGGCAAGTCAGCGATTCTGTGAACTGCCACGTCGCAAAGGAATCAACTGTGTAGAAGCCGTTTTGAAAGATCGTGCCGGTTGAATCGAAGATTGGGTAAGTGAGCGCTACGGGTTCGGGAAGATTGACGTCGAGCGCGCGGATCAGGTGCTCCCCGTGAACGTAGAGATATGAGAGCGCAATGGTGGTGTGGCTGGCGATTTCGCGCTCGAGAGTGACGCTGGTTTGCTGCACACGCGGGGTGACGAAATTGCTTGCGAAGGCAGAAACATCGTTGGTGACTCCCTGGGTGAACCCGGCGGGCAGGTTGCACGACGATGCCGTGAGCGGACAGGTGACGAGGGGATTGGGATAGGTGGGAAATACAAGATTGTCGTAGTAATTCGAGTGATTGAGAAAAACTTGCGCGTCGGTGATGCCGTTTTCGGTTTCGATGGCCGAGTTGTAGATCTGCGGAATCCGGACGTAGAAAATGCCGTAACCGCCGCGAAGCACAAGGGGATGGATTTTCCCGATTGAATAGGCGAATCCGGTACGCGGAGCAAAATTGTACGGATTGAAGGGAACCTTGCCGGACGGCGGGAAGAGGGGATTGGAAATCAGGCCAGCAGTCGTGAAAGTTTGCAGGTCCCATCGTACCCCGAGGCTCACCGACAAATGATCAGTGACGCGAATCGTGTCTTGCGCAAACGCCGCGTAATCATTGCTGTTGGGATTCGAAGAGGAAGGCCCGAAATTCTGGAGATAATATTTGGGCATCGCATGTGCGTAAGCTCGCAGGGGCGTGAGAGGCAACCCGGCTTCCATCGGTTGAAAAGTAAATGGATTGACTCGGATTGGATCGAAAATGTATTCGCCGCTTTGTTGGCTAGGAAAGAAGTCATAAATCCAGGTCAGAAGCCCATCGCCGCCAAATTTGATCGAATGGCGGGACGTGTCGAGACTCAAGGTTTCGGCAAGTTGGGCGCGGTGTTCCCGCGTAGCGCGGGGAAGTTGGTCAGAACGGCCAATGCCGTCAATGATGTCCGTAATTTTTATGAGTGTGTTGGTGGTGTTGGTGTAAGACTGGCGCAAATCGCGCGAGAACTGCAGGCGAAGATGGCTGATAAAACGCGGCGTCAGCCCGGACGTGAGAGTGGCCGCGCCGGTGTCAGTAGAAACGGTCTCTTCGCCGTTGTCAGAGATGGAGTCGTAAGTGAGGGGACTCGCAGGGTCGAGAAAAACGTTGTTCGATCCCCAATAGCGCGAGGAATTGACGCGCAAGCCTAGCTGGTTGCGCGGCGAAAGATTGATATCGATCTTGCTATAGCTGGCATTGCCGATCTGAGCAGCCGGAAATTCTCCGGCATAGGTATCTAGCTGTTTGGCGGCGGCAAAAACGAGCGCCTCGTCGTCGGCCTCATAGTCGCCGGGAGTATAGGGACCTGTGCCCGGCTGCGGAATCACTTGCATGGTGTTATTGAGAAATTCGACCACGTCGGGAACATGAAAATAATGGGCATCGAATCCGGCAAAGAAAAAGATCTTGTTTTTCTTGAGCGGACCGCCGAGCGTGCCTCCGCCCTGCTGCTGGCGGCTGTGCGGCTTGAGATCGATGATTGGGTCTTCTGCACTGAAGCTGCTGTCGCGGATGTAATAGAATCCGGTGCCGTGCCAGTGATTTGAGCCGGATTTAGTGACGACGTTGATCACCGCGCCTCCGGCGCGACCGTTTTCCGCTCCATATGAATTTGAGGAAACGCGAAACTCCTGAACAACCTCGTTCGAGAATTGATAGGGAGCGCGATAAAGACCGCGAGCCTGCGCAAAGAACGCATTGTTGAAGTCGCCGCCGTCAACAAGGAAACTGTTTTGAAATCCTCGAATGCCGCCGAACGAAAGATCCCCATTTGTAGCCGAGGTGAGGCTGCGCGGGTCTTGCGTCACGCCGGGTGAAAGCAGCATCAGATCGGAGAATCGGCGGCCATTCAGTGGCAAGTCGGCGATGCCGCGTTCATCGACTAAAGTGGAAATTGGGACGGCCTGGGTCGGCACCAGTTGCGGAGCCCCGGAGACGGTTATGTTTTCTTGCGCGCCGGCGACGGTGAGATGGAAGTCAAGCTGGGCAGCGGCGCCGAGATCGATGTGCAATGTGGGTGAAACCTGCGGCGCCATCTTATCCGCGACGGCGCGGGCAATGTAGTCGCCGGGAGGCAGCAGATCGAGCGAGTAGCGGCCTTCGGCGTCTGCGGTCGTGGCGTAGCGGCCGCCGGTAGCGGAGTTCACTGCGACAATCGAAGCATGTGCGATCCGGCTGCCCGAGGGATCGAGCACCGATCCGCGGATTGCGCCTGTGGCCGAATCCTGGCCGAAAGTGCTGGTCGAGAACAGCATCCAGCAGACGAAAACGAAACTGAAGCGTTTGTGCCTCAGAGCGCGCATACGATTCCCGCCTGAAATCGAGATGAGGCTCAGAGGATTGAGCTGCGCCAGGTTCGCCAGGACGCAGGGCCGGGAAACCGGAATTCTTTGTAGCACGAGACGCGCGAGTTTAGCGGTGACGGATGCGGAATCTTTTTATCTTGAGTTCCGGAGTGGGAATCTACCGGATGACGCGGCGACATGCTATGTTCAATGTTCCGGTCCGAGATCATGATTCGATCGTTTAAAGGGATAAAGCCCGTAATTCCCGCCTCCTGTTACGTGGATGAGTCGGCGCAGATTATTGGCGACGTGGTGCTCGGCGAGCACGCTTCCGTTTGGATGAATGCCGTTTTGCGCGGAGACGTATATGCGATCCGCATTGGAGCGCACTCCAATGTTCAGGATTGCAGCGTCGTCCACGGCATGAAGAACCTTTACGGCGTAACCGTGGGGGAATACGTGACGGTGGGACATTCCGTGACGTTGCATGGCTGCGAGATCGAAGACCGGTGCCTGATCGGCATGGGTTCGACGATTCTGAATGGCGCGAAGATCGGAACGGGATCGATTATCGCCGCTGGCACTCTGATCCCCGAGCGGGCTGTGGTTGAGCCGGGATCGCTATGGATGGGAGCTCCGGGGAAGTTCCGCCGCAAGCTGGAAGAGGGCGAGGATGAATTGATCATGCGTTATGCGCGAAATTATTTGGGATACACGGAAGAGTATTTGCGGGAGCGATGAGCGAGCACCAGCCAAAGATTAAAGCCGTCCGAGGAACGCGCGACATACTTCCGCCCGAAACGGCGATCTGGGATTTTGTGGAAGAAAAGGCCCGCGAGGTCTTTCGCTCTTACAACTTCCAGGAAATTCGCACGCCGATTTTCGAGTCGACGGAATTGTTCGCACGCGGCGTGGGCGAAGAGACCGATATTGTTTCGAAAGAAATGTACACGTGGGAAGACCCCCAGCAACGGTACGTGCAAATCCGTGAAAGTTACGTTGAGCTCGTCAACGCGCTGAAGGGCGGGAAAATGACCACGGGCAAGCTTGTGCCGATGGACTTACTAGCCGGGACACAATCCCTCACCCTCCGCCCCGAAGCCACGGCCGGCATTGTGCGCGCCTACATCGAGCACAACCTCGGCGAGCGAGGAGTGAACAAGCTTTTCCTCATCGGCCCCATGTTCCGGCGCGAGCGCCCACAAAAAGGACGCTACCGGCAGTTTTATCAAATCGATGCCGAAGTCATTGGCCCTCCAAGTTCGGGTAGTGAATCGCCTGCGCGCGACGCAGAAGTGATCGAGATGATCGTGACCCTGCTCGACAAGCTGGGAATCAAAGGATGGAATCTCCAGTTGAACTCGGTCGGCTGCCCCGACGACCGCGCAAAATTCAACGAAGCTCTGCGCAAGGCATTGGAGCCAGTTGTTGGCCAGATGTGCTCCGATTGCCAGCGGCGAGCAGTAACCAATCCGCTGCGCGTGTTCGATTGCAAAGTTCCTGCCGATCAGCCAATCATCGAGAAGCTGCCGCGCATCAGCCAGTTTCTCGACGAGCCATGCCGCAAGCACTTTGAAGAAGTGCAGAACATACTCACCAAAGTCGGTGTCGAATTTCAGATAAACGACCGGATGGTTCGCGGCCTCGACTATTACACGCGTACGGCGTTCGAATTCACGCACGGCGCGCTCGGCGCGCAAAACGCCATTCTCGGCGGAGGCCGTTACGATGGGTTGTCCGAATCGCTGGGTGGACCGGCTGCGCCCGGCATCGGATTTGCCATTGGCGAAGACCGGCTCGTAATGACGTTGCAGGAAACGATGGGCGATGTCGTGAAGAAGCCGGACGCATACATCGCTCCTCTCGGCGAGGGAATGAACGCCGAAGCCGCGCGGATCGCGCGCGATTTGCGCCGGGATAGTCTCGTTATCGATCTTGGAGACGAGAATTTCCGCCTAAAGAAATCATTCGAAGCTGCGACGAAAGCAGGGGCAAAGTATATTTTGATCGTCGGCGAAAACGAAGTGAGAGCCGATGCATTTGCATTGAAGAACCTTGAAACTGGTGTTCAGATTTCAGTGCCGAGGCGAGAGCTCGCGAGCAAAATCCGGATGTAACGCATTCCCCGCTGGCACGCATAATGACTGAGGAGTCCGGGAAGGTCAACAGCCATGAACCGTATTTGGACAATCTGTGGATTCTTGCTATCGACGTTTGCGTTGGGTGCAGCGCAGACCTCCGGTCCGGCGAAATCGGCCTCGTCGGATCAAGCCTTGATCGACGCTGAGAAGAGCCTGATCGAGGCCAAGATGAAAGATGACGGCCGATACTTCAACCGCAATGTCGCGGCCGATTTCGAGATGGTCGGCGTCGATGGGCAACTACTCGAAGGGCGGGACGCGATCGATAACCTGGGAGACTCCGATCTTGCCGAACTGACTCCGTATGAGATGAAGGTCGTCTTGGCCGGAGAAAACACGGCGATTGTCACCTACGACGCGATTGTCCGCGAGAAAACGCGCGAGGATCAAGGCCCTCCGCCGAGATATCAGCATTTCAGCTCGGTCTGGGTGAAGCAGGGAGACGCGTGGAAGCTGAAGTTCCAGCAGGCGACCGCAACCAAATGGGGCGACTGGTAAAGAGATTTCCGACCGTAAATCTCCGATTGCCGATTGAATTCAGGCGTTGACCGGCCGCGTGCGGGCGGATAGAATCTGCCTGCCGCGGTGACGATTTGCCGTGTCGACCGTCGATTAAAGAGGCGAGGGCAACCATGAAAAAGACTGGAATAATTTTCGCAATCCTTGCGGTGTGTGCCGCCACGACGATGGCGCAGAATGAGCCTTCCAAGCCCGGGCCGGAACTGAAGAAGCTC
>JASHNX010000302.1 GCA_030041415.1 Candidatus Sulfotelmatobacter sp. | reverse complement strand
GCCCGGTTGGTTTCCTTGCTGGCCTTGGCGGACATGGTGGTGTCGGCGGTTCCGGTAGCGTCGAAATTGACGGCTGCTGGATCTCGCTCCAAAACTACCTCCACCGAAACGTCGTCGGCGAGGCCAGTGATCTCTACTTGCTTTTGGACACTTAGATATCCAACTGCACTAATCTCAATGTCGTACTTCCCAGCCTCCAGGCCCATGAAGATAGTTTCCGAGTCTTTCCCGGTCGCCTGGTAAACCGTGGCTTGGGGGTAGTTACAGTGGAGTTTCGCCAGCGCCTGGCGGTCGAGGCGTGCTTTGTTCGCGGTCGATACCATGACCCGAAGGGCCGAACCTTGATGGAAGCTCCCGCTCAAGAGAACACTGGAAGGAGTGGCCGAACCGGACTGGCCGCTTTCCGCCTGCGCGCCTGCTCCGACCGAGAAAAGGCAAACCGCGGATACCGCCATTGTGCGCCAGAGTCTGAGCACGAATCCCCTCCTTGGCGTCAAGAGTGACCATACTACTCCTACTCTGTCCGTGTGAAAACTGATCTTGCTGCTGGCGAGCGACAGATTGCTCCAGGAATGCCGTGGGGCGGGCTTGTAAAGATGCCCGGTGAGAAGCCAGCGAATTGCCCGCTAGCGAAAGCGCTCGCAAGCCAGTATGTCACTTTCGCATGAGATGGCACGAGTAGGTTTTGATCACCAGCCATACCTGTTGGCCTTCTTTCAGTTTCAACTCGTCCCGTGCCGCAAGTGTCATTTGGACCTGCATTTCGACCCCGCAATCTACGGTGGCGAATACTACTACATCGCGCCTTTCCACGGAAATGATCCTTCCGGGGAGCACATTGCGGGCGCTGAGTCCTTCAGGTTTCGAGATTGCCAGAAGAATGTCGCCGGCACGAATGCCGACCCTCAGCAGCGTCCCTGTCTCCGCTCGAATCAAAGGCGTTTCCAGGAGAACGAAGCTTCCGGCTTCCTTTGGTGGCAAACGGCAAGTCATTGTGCCGCGGTCTTCGTGAACCAGCCAAACCGACGCTTCGAAAATGTTTTCGAAACCGGCGAGCTCTGCAATGCTTTCCTGCAAAGGAGCGGTCAGAACCTCGTGCGGAACGCCGTGCGCAATGATCCGGCCGTTCTCCAACACCAGGACACGTTCGCCGAGCGCAATCACTTCTTCACGGCTGTGAGTGACATACAGAATTGGAACCTGATGGTCGCTGTTCCATCGGCGCAGGTCATCGATTATTTTCGCCTTCGTGACCGCGTCCAAAGCCGAGAGGGGCTCATCCAGAAGCAGCACGCAAGGGTTGGTCACAAGGGATCGTGCTAGCGCGACCCTCTGCCGCTCTCCGCCCGAAATCTGCGACGGGCGCTGCTCGCGTAGGTGATCGATGCGAAATTCGCGCAGCCTCGCCAGGCTCCGGTCTTTTCGTTCTCGGCGCGGCAAATGAGCAAGCCCGTATTCAACGTTCTGTTCGACGGTCAAATGAGGAAACAGCGCAAGGTCCTGCAGAACATATCCAATGGAACGCAGTCGAACCGGAACATCGGTCTTTGTACGCGAGTCGAACAAGATTCGCTCGCCGACGCCAATGCGTCCCTGTGGAACGGTAAGCCCGGCGACGCAATCGAGCAGCGTAGTCTTCCCCGATCCCGATGGCCCAAACAATATCGTGAATCCCGGCGAGGCGTTGAATTCCACATCGAGAGTGAAATCGCACTCACCGCCCAAAAGCTTCTTTTGAATGCGGGCATTCAGACTTGCATTTGTGTTCTTTGAATTTGAATTGGAGCGCATCGGGGCGTGCTATTTCACTGTGCTCGCGGTCATAAATCTCTGATTCAGTTTTCTGCGGTTCAAACCGTAAACCACCGTGAGAACTGCCAGGCTGAATATTAATAGCAGCAGCGCCATCGCGTTGGCGGAGGCATAATTGGCGGCCTCAACCTGATCGTAAATATCGATCGACACCGTGCGCGTAATGCCGGGAATATTTCCTCCCACCATCAGCACTACCCCGAACTCTCCCATGGTGTGGGCGAATGTCAAGGCAAAGCCAGTCACTACGCCCGAAACGGAAAGCGGCAACACCACACGAAAGAACGTTCTCAGCGGCGATGCTCCCAGAAGTGCCGATGTTGCCAGCAGCTTGCGATCGACCGCGGAAAAAGAGGCGGCGAAAGGCTGCACTGCAAATGGCAAGCTGTAGAGGATCGAGCCGATCACGAGGCCGGTAAAGGTGAAGGCCAGAGTGTGCCCTGTGAGCGATTGCCACCAGCGTCCCACCGGACTGCGCGAACCAAGAGCCACGAGAACATAAAATCCGAGAACGGTTGGCGGCAAAACGATAGGCAAAGCAACCACCGCCTCCACCAGAAATTTCCAACGCCGGCGCGAAAAGGCGATCCAGTACCCGAGCGGCAAACCGACGACGAGCAGAATGGCGGAGACTACCACCGCCAGTTCTACCGTGAGCCAAAATGCCTGCCAGTTGATGGTCATGACTTTCGAGCGAAGATTTCGAGCCTGTTGCTTTCCAGTCGTCTCCGGCTTTTCTGATTCTTACTGCTTTATCTCATGCGGCGACTCAAACCCATAATGCTGCAACACAGCCTGAGCCTCTGCGCTCTTCATGTATTCGAGAAACGCCTGGGCATCCTGCGCATGCGGCGAGTGCGCGATCACGACGGCGCCTTGATCCAATGGAGGATACGCCTCCGCGGGAACTTTCCAGTATTTTCCTTTTCCGTTCATCGCTGGAGCCAATGCGTGAGCGAGCGCAACCAACCCTATCTGTGCATTGCCCGATTCCACAAATTGGGCGGCTTGTGCAACATTTTCTCCCAGCACCAGCCGGTCGCTCACTTTTTCATACAAATCGTAATGTTTCATGGCCGCAACCGCCGCGCGCCCGTAAGGTGCGTGCTGCGGGTTTCCGATTGCGATCTTTTTGACCGACGGATCGAGCAATGCGTCCATCCCTTTATGCTCAAGATCAAGAGGCGAGTCGGCCTGCGTCCAAAGCACTAACTGTCCCACCGCATAGGTATAGATGGTCGCGCCGTCTGCTTTTCCTTCGGAAATCAGTTGGTTCGGATAACCCAAATCGGCGGAAAAGAAAACATCGAAAGGCGCACCATTTTCGATCTGTTGCGTTAAGGCCCCGGAAGCGCCAAACGACAGCTTTACAGCAACGCCGGTGGTTTTCTCAAAAGCTTGGGCGATCTCCGGAAGAGCTATGCTCAAGTCGGCCGCAGCTGCGACGTTAATCTCGCGGGGATTCGCGTTCAGAACCGCCACCGACGGTCCCAGCGAACGAGTCAGCAGGAATGACAATGCAAGCAGCGGAACACGCTTAAACATAGAAAACCTCAGTCGGGCTTCGATCTGAACAAATCCGTTCAAATTGTACAGACATAAGCGCCCACATTGAACGGCTTTGCGCGGAGAGCTCGCCACAGTCCCTGTTTGCGGTTTTCGCTCCTTATCTCGCAGAGCCCTGAAACATGCCCTTTCTATTTCCCGAAATGGTCGAAGTGCTGAATTTTCGCCCTTTTTACTTTGACCCTCCCCGTCCGCGACTTTCATACTCCGTG
The DNA here is from genome assembly GCA_030041415.1 of Candidatus Sulfotelmatobacter sp. GTDB lineage: Bacteria > Acidobacteriota > Terriglobia > Terriglobales > Acidobacteriaceae > Sulfotelmatobacter. The sequence continues at coordinate 245 of JASHNX010000302.1, read as the reverse complement.
ATTATTGGCGCCGAAGTCTATGAATTATCTCGGATCCAGCCGCGTCGTTCGCTTCCACCGGCTCGTAGCAATTGTGATTATCGTCGCGATTTCTGGATACGGACAAAACTTAGAGTCTAGCTCGCACGAGGCGGCTTCCTCTGAATCGGAGAATGATCACGAACGAGCACGCGACGAATGGTTTCTGCGCGGACGCACAGTTCCAGGAAAATCCGCCGCCGAATTACGTCATCGCGCTTACCAGT
>JASHNX010000301.1 GCA_030041415.1 Candidatus Sulfotelmatobacter sp. | reverse complement strand
GCTGCGTGCTTTTGCCGGACATATTGGACCCGCTCACCAGAAGCACTCTTGCTCCGTCGCCCCCCACGCGGACGTCGTTGCGAACACAGGTTTTCGCCGGAATCAGAGGGTGTCCCAGGGCTTCAGCATCAAAACATGCCGGGCCCTCTAGGAACTCAGGGAACGGGTCCGCTGGATGTTCGAAACTGTAGGCCGCCAAACTGAGCAGCGCTTCGATCTCTCCAACAGCATTCAGCCACGAACCCACAGAGAGGCCGTGTGCCTTGCGCCACCGCTCCGCCGCGAACCCCACTTGCACGGAGTACATCAGCGGAGCGTCGATGATCCGCACGAAAAGATTGTGCCGCGAGTCGATCAAACTCACCAAGGTTCGGAGAGAGGCAATTGCACGGGAACTGGCAACCGATCCGGAAAGAAGAGATCGCCGCAGAGATTGAAGCCGGGCTGAATGGAATGTGTGAACTTCGATCCTCGCCAGCACGGCAGAAAGCAGATCCAGTTGCCGCAGTGCATGTTCCGCGCCATGCAATACTTCTTCCAGTGCGTTCCGCAGCCGATAAGTGAACACCGCTTCGATCACGACCACTAGGACGAGCGGCGTTACGACGTCCCACTTCGCCCATACCACAGCGCTCAGAACGGTTGCGAATGCGAGCAAGGGAGCAAGCCATCTAAGCCATTTCGGCCGCATGCGATTCACCGCTTCCGCCCATTTCTGCAATGCCTCCGGATGAACTCCTACTCCCGCGTCCGCCCCAAGCACCGCTAGATCCTCGCGCAGGTCGAGTTGCTCCCGTAACTCAGCAACCGCTGCATGCCGTTCGCGAACCTGCTCGACCGGCGCGGGCGAAAGCAGCCAACCGGCCAGCCTTTCTTCGCCCATGCGCGTTCGCGCTATCGAAAGTAGCTGGAAAAGGCTGCCCTTGCCGAACAGATCGAGATCGCTGGCATAAACATGATGAGGATCGTCGAAACGCTCACCGGTTTCGCCAACATCCGCCCACCGGTCTTCGAGGCGCGCGAAACCCTTTTTATAAAATGCAGCCGCGCGGGCCGCCAGGTCGCGAGCACGAAGAATGCGTGAATGGTAGTGGGCAATTCCCGCGAACAGCACCGCAGGCAAGATCAGCCAATACCCAGAGAGTTCGTGCCGGCGGAATGCCGCCCACGCAATCGCCGCCGCGGCCAAAGCGAGGACTAGCCGCAGGTTCCCGAGGTGAATGTGGATTTTCTCGTATTGCGCGACGCTTACCTCGCGTGCGCTCAATCGCTGCACGTATTCTTCGGAGGGCAACACCAGCTTAGAATTTAGCAGGTACTTCGGGCATACGGAAGAAAAGCGCAACCCCGTTCAGACCGTAGCTCGCTGAGCGGAATTCCCGCGAACGGCCGCTATGCCGGTTCCGCTTTCACCCCACTTGCGCGCCAATCCTTCCAGTTGCGCCAGCACCTTCTGAATGTCCTTCATGCGATCGGTGATTCCGTAAGTCACGCAGGGAGGAATGGTCTGCTCGTAATGCCGGAACACAAACCCGGCGCCTTCGAGAGTTCGCAGTCGTTCGGTCAGCACTCGCGAGGAAATTCCCTGCACTTGCTGTCGGAGAACACCGAACCGCATCGGGCCGTCGTGGCTGAGGGCCCAAAGAATATGCATCGTCCACGGTCGCGTCAGGAGCTCGAGTAATCCGCCCATCTTGCAGGGAGAATCCTTCGCCTTACCCTTTTGTGTTCTCATTCGATACTAAGTTACTCCATAAAGCACGCTTTGTAAAGAACTACTGGTTATTTTTTGTAACCATGCGCGACGACCGGCATCTAAGGAGTCAGTTCGGGAGGTTTTACTTATGAAACTGCTTCGCATCGATTCCAGCGCGCGGCGCAATTCCGTATCGCGCCAGCTGACCGCGAAGTTCGTGGAAGCCTGGAAAAAAGAAAATCCCGGCGGAGAGGTCATCGAGCGGGATCTGGCTTTGACTCATCTGCCTCTCATCACCGATGAGTGGATGCTCGCTGCCTATTCCGATCCCGCAGGGCTGACGCCGGCACAACGCGAAACGCTTGCCGTTTCCGATAAGCTGATCGACGAATTGCTCGCCGCCGACACAATCGTTATTGGGGCTCCGATGTATAACCTTACGATTTCAGCTCCGTTGAAAGCCTGGATCGACCAGATTGTGCGAGCCGGCCGTACGGTTCTTTGGAGCGCGCAAGGCGCCGAAGGCATTCTGAAGAACAAAAAGGTCGTGGTTCTTACGTCGCGCGGCGGCTCATTCCGCCCGGGCACACCGACTGCCCAGTTTGACCACCAGGAGCCTTACCTGCGGCATATACTTGCTTTCATTGGATTGACCGACGTTACGTTCATCCACGCGGAAAATCAGAAGCCCGGTGAACTGGCGGAGGCGGCAAAATCGGCGGCCCTCGAGCAGCTCCAGCAGGTCGCCGTCGGCATTCGCAGGCCAGAGTTGGCCGAACTCCGCGAAGCCTAAATCGCTGTAATCAATTTCGCTTCGCGTTTCATCGAAGTCAAATAAACAGTAAAGGAGAAGGAAACATGTCAGCTGCCAATCCAGCTTATCCTCGATCTCAGACGGCCGGCACGAGCGACGTTCTCGCGCCGGTGGTATTTCTTGGACGCCTGTTCTTCGCCCTGATTTTTACCCTGTCGGGCGTTCACCACTTCATGAGCCAGACGATCGCGTATGCCGCGGCAAAGGGCGTTCCCATGCCGTCGATTGCAGTTCCGGCCTCGGGCGTGCTCGCGGTTGTTGGTGGGTTGTCCATCGTGCTCGGTTATCGCGCAAAAATCGGAGCATGGCTGATTGTTCTGTTTCTGCTTGGCGTTACCCCGATGATGCATAACTTCTGGACGGTCACCGACCCGATGTTCTACCAAATTCAGTTCGCCATGTTCATGAAGAACCTGTCGATGATGGGCGCCGCGCTGCTGATCACGCAGTTCGGATCCGGGCCGTGGAGCCTGGATCACGGTAAATAACTTAGAGTCCCCACGATAGGCCCTTTAGGCTCAGAAAACCGAAAGGGCGGCGTCTCGGCGCCCTAGTTTCGTGACCGAGAGGCCTTATACCGCGACCGGCTGCTTGCTTCCCACCGGTACGGGCGTCAGCCAGCCGTGGCGATCTTCTTTTTCGCCGCGCACGATGGCATAGAACTCTTTCTGAATCGCCTTGGTGACCGGCCCGATGACGCCCTTGCCGACCTTGATTTTGTCAACGGTGCGGATGGGCGTGATTTCGGCTGCGGTGCCGGTGAAGAACGCTTCGTCGCAGATGTAAAGAAGCTCGCGCGGAATCATTTGCTCGACGAGCGGGATATCCAGATCGCGCGCAATCTGCAGAACTGAGTCGCGGGTAATGCCGGGAAGAACCGAATTGCCCAAGGGCGCGGTAATCAGCTTGCCACGATGCACGATGAACACATTCTCGCCAGAGCCTTCGCTGACAAATCCGTTTACATCGAGCGCGATTCCCTCGGCAAAGCCGTTGACGATGGCTTCCATCTTGATCAACTGCGAGTTCATGTAGTTCGCGCCCGATTTGGCCATCGCGGGCAAGGTGTTGGGCGCGATGCGGGTCCAGGATGACACGCAGACATCGCAACCTTCGCCTTCGCCGCCAAGATATTTTCCCCACGGATAATTGACGATGTAGACCTCGGTCGGGGAATTGAACGGATTCACTCCCGCTTCGCCGTAGCCGCGCAGAATAATTGGACGCACGTAGCATGGCCAGAGGCCGTTGCTGCCCACGGTCTCACACATCGCCTTGACGATCTCGTCGCGCGTGTAATCGACCTCGATGCGGTAAACCTTGGCGGAATCGAGCAGGCGCTGAATGTGTTCGTTGGCGCGGAAAATCGCCGGGCCGGATGGCGGAGCGTAGCAGCGGATGCCTTCGAAGACCGAAGAGCCGTAGTGAACGACGTGCGACATCACGTGAATTGTCGCGTCATCCCAGGGAATGAGCTTGCCGTTGTGCCAGATACTCTCGACCTTCTGGATCGCCATGCGGACTCCTCGCGGCTTTTGCCGAAGCAGTTTATTGGATGCGGTCGTGCACGGTAACGAGGCTGAATTCTTCCCCAGAGAAGGCCCAAGGACGAGGCGCTAAACCCAACCCGCGTTACAGACCATTATATCTGAGGGGATGAAATGGCCGGCCGCGGAATTTCGCCTCCAACCCTCTCGCAGGCACCGCGAAAGCAGGGATCGTCGGAAAAAGCAGATTCCTCCTGGCTCGCTATCGCTCGCTGGCGTCGGAATGACAACGGGGCACGCGATCCGTGAAAGGCAGATTCCTCACCCGCACAGCGCGTGGACTCGGAATGACATCCGATGAAATGTGTCTGATCTGCTAGTTACCGGGAGTGAGTTCGGCGCGGATGGTGGAGTTGGGCAGTTCGTCGCCTCGAAAGTATTTGGGCTGGCCGTTCGGGCCGGATTTCTGATTTTCAGCCTTCATTTCGGGCATGGCGGTGTAGGGCTTGGAATAGTCGTTGGCGGCGTTCCAGAACAAGAATCCGATGCCGCCTTTTGCAATCGCGGTCGCAACCTGAATCTTTATATATTGCGGCGAGTAAGTCTTGGTGCGCCAATGGAATGCCTGCAGCCAGGGACGAATCACGACGCCGCCGAGGGTTTTGCCGTCGATGGGTTGTTGCTGGGAAGCTTTTTCGGCGGAGGTTTTTTCATCGGAAGCTTTTGCATCTGCCGCTTTGGCGTTTGAACCTTTCCTGCTCAAATTTTTGCCGCTGCTTTTTGCGCCGACTTTTTCTGCCTGGATCTCTTTTGCATCCGGATGAGTGATCGCCTCGAAGCGCGCCATGGATTCTCCGATGAAGTGCTCGGGAGCGTCGCCGGGGCGTTCGATGTTATCCATTCCGAAAAAGTGCGAGGGGTAAATCATGGGCGAGAGCACGTCGCAATACTGGGCCATCTTCACGATGTCCTGGCCGGTGTGGGAGAGATCGACCTGGCGCTGCCAGGCCATAACTCCGAAGACGTCGAGCGAGAGGAGAACGCCGGTGGGGTGAAGCTCGGCGTAGGCCTTGCGCAGGAAATCGGTAATGACGTCGGAGCGCTGCCAGGACGGGTGGTCTTTCTGGAAAACGAAGCTCGCGTCTTTCTGGTCGCCTTCGGCGGGGAAGCGGACGTAATCGAACTGGATTTCGTCGGCACCCGATTGGGCGACGTACTTGGCGAGGGCGATGTTGTAATCCTGAACTTTGGGATTGGAGGAGTCGGTCCAGACGAGCTTGCCGTTTTCACGCCAGGGCTGGCCGGTCTTCTTCGATTGGACGGCGAGTTCGGGATGCTCGGTGACGAGGCGCTGGTCGCGGAAGATGGCGACGCGCGCGATGGCGTGCATGTTCTCGGAATGCAGGAACTGAACGAACTTGGGCAGGTCGTGAATGTAAATGTTGTGCTTGCCGAGCAACGCATGCTCGTAAGGAATGTTCACGCTGCCATCGGAATCCTTGATATCGAAAACGATGGCGTTGCCGCCAACCTGACGCCACTGGCGGATGATGCGAAGCCCGTGGTCGCTCGCGGCCATGATTCCGGTGAGGTAGATGGCGCGGACCTCAAAATCTTTAGGAACCGGAACGGTGTGCGCAACGATCGGCGCGGGAAGAATGCCGGGGATGGTGATCGGCTGGCCGGCCTTCACGAGATTGCTGGAACCGAGCTTGTTGGTGGTTCGGATGGCGTCGGCGAGTTCGGACGAAGTCAGGTATGAAGTTTGACCTAAATAATGACGGGCGATGGCGGGGAGGGTATCTCCGCGCTTCGCGGTATAAAGCTGGGTAGAAGTTGAGGGCGTGCGAACGGATGAAGTTATATCGGCCGGCCGAACAGTGCTGGGAACGGTGGCGCTGGCGGGCATGAGTTGGGCGGCTTGAGGAACAGCCAATATTGCAGCCGCTTGCACAGGCTGTGCAGCTTCTCGCACAGTCGATAGAGCCGCCGGTTGCGATTCGGCCTGGTCTGGTGCGGCGAGAGCGAGAGAGCGATGCAAATTGAGACGAAGGGCCGAAACTCCGCACAACAAGCAGGAGGCGGCAGTGACAGTGAGAGCGGACGAGCGGCGCAAGAAGTCCTCCGGAGGCGAACCCGACGCGATGCTAGCTGGAACATCCTTTATTAGCTAGTTACGGGCGTTCATCTCCCCTGGGTTATTAGATGAAGGAAGGAATCGGATGTGACGTGGCGGGCTCGTGGAAAGCTTTGGCCGCGGATGCGGTCATGGAGTCGAAAGTGGGTAGCTGCCCCGCTTGGTTTGAAGCCCCGGAGTTCACCCGGCGCGGGAGTTGCTTTCCACCTTGCGCAAAGTATTTCTCTTGATCACGCTTATATTTCCACCGGGATTGGACTAATATCTCTTGCCAGCCATCTAAATCCAGCAAAAGAAGGGTTTTGATAGCCAAAAGCCGACGGCGTTGCGTGGCGAGTGGCTTGCTCAATTGGAGGCAGGCAGGCGCAAGCGGCTGATTCGAACTGACAGATTTTGTCAGTCGAACATGTGGGCAGCAGCAAGAAATCAAGCGCCAAGGACAAGCCAGAAAAGGCCGAGGATACGGCCCGGGGACCGACGAACAAATATGAGGACGAATCTCGCCACCGTACTTGATCCGAACCGGCGCAGCAACGACGCCGGGGAGTTTGAAGCAGCCCTGCGCCGCCGCATTGTGGGGCAGGAACAGGCTATTGAAAAGGTCACCGAGATCTACCAGATGTTCCTGGCGGGGTTGAACGCGCCGGGGCGTCCGGTGGGGAACCTGCTTTTTCTCGGGCCGACCGGATCGGGCAAAACGAGGGTTGTTGAGGCGATGGCCGAAGCGCTGTTTGGGGACACTCACGCCTGCATCAAGATCGATTGCGCGGAGTTCCAGCATTCGCACGAGATCGCCAAGCTGATCGGCTCACCGCCGGGATATCTCGGGCATCGCGAGACGCATCCGCTGCTTACGCAGGAAGCGCTCAATCAGTGGTTCACGGAAAAGCTGAAACTCTCGATCTTGTTATTTGACGAAATCGAGAAGGCGAGCGACTCGCTGTGGCAACTATTGCTGGGGATTCTGGATAAAGCCACGCTGACATTAGGCGATAACCGCCGCGTCGATCTCTCGCAGTGCATCATTATTCTGACTTCGAACCTGGGCGCCGGAGAGATGACGAACCTGGTTGACGGCGGCTTCGGATTTGCGCCAAAGGCGGTCGAAGTCGACAACAATCTCGACGATAAGATTCAGCGCACCGCGGTTGAAGCGGCGCGGAGAAAGTTTACGCCCGAGTTCATGAACCGCATCGACAAGACAGTGGTATTCAAGACGCTGCGCGACGAGCATCTGGCGCAGATTCTGGAGATTGAACTCGGCATGGTCCAGCAGCGGGTTCTTACGGCTGCGGGAACGAACCAGTTTGTATTCAATTGCACGGGCGGCGTGAAGCAGTTTCTGCTGAAGGAAGGAACCGATCCGCGCTACGGCGCGCGGCATTTGAAGCGGGCGATCGAGCGACACCTGGTTTTCCCGCTGGCGAATCTGGTTGCGACCGGGCAAGTGAAGCTGGGAGATTTTGTGCGCGTGGATATGGCTTCGGATACGCAGATGATCTTCGTGAAGGAAGCCGAGAACACGATGGCTCCGGTTCTGCTCGAGCGCTATGGAGCAGCAGCCGCGAATATACCCGCAACACGAGCCGCACGGACGGCCGTCAACGGCCGCCGCGATATGGGGGCGAGTCCCACCGCGGAAAGCAAATAGTTCTGGTAGGTAACCCTCGCAGACCGCATCTCGCGAGCGTTCTCAGATGGCGCCGGAAAATTCCGGCGCCTTTTTTTGTGCCTGATTCGGCGAATTGGGGATTCTTCTGGACGATAGCTACCAATGGTTGCGCGAGTATTGCCCGGTCGTCAGGCACGAGAAATGAGCTGGAATCGCTGGTCTTAGTCCGAAGATTGGACTTCCATGCTTTCGGTAACCCACATCTGCGCGGGCGAGCCCTTGGTTGTGCGGGTGGCCGTGGCGCTGAATCCGCCGGAGGTTATGGAAACGTCGTAGACGTAGGGCGGGCGCTCGTGGCGGATGGTGAGATAGCCACCGGAAATCAGATCGTCCATGGAGGCGTACTTGCCTTGCGCGGCCATGTAGCCTCGCTCGGCATTGGCGATACCGATCAGGTCCATCTTTACACCAGTGATGAGTGCGGTTTCGTCGTTCGCCGTGCCGCCAGCCGAAGGCTGCAGGTTCTTAACCTGCAACGAATAGAAGTACATACCGACGGCCAGTGTAATCACAGTGCCGATAAGTCCTAAAGCGCGTCCCAGTCCCATAATCCGCTCCGCACAGCGTTATTTCAGCGCGAAGCAAGAACAACGACAAGTAACCGGAGTACTGTGGAACTCAGCACCGGAGTCTGCCCCTCCTTCTCTGCGAGAAGGCGCTGTGATTCCTTCGGATCGGAAATGCGCCGCGTCAATAACAATCGCGGCCCGGCGAGAGCCGGACCGCAATGGATAGCTGGGGAGCTAAAAGATCAATTGCGCTCGAATCTGCAGCGCGCGGGGTGAATCGTTGGCGCCCAGGAACGAGCCAAAAATGCTGGTTGGCGAACCCACAGTTGCGATGCTGTAGCCAAACTGTGGATTTTCGATATTTTGCTCGGGCTGATCGAAATTGGGGTGATTCAGAATGTTGAAAGCCTGAGCGCCGATTTGAAGCAGTCCCGACTCCCAGTGCGGAATGCGGAAATTCTTCATCAGGGTGAGGTCAGTGTCGAAGAAGCCGGGACCGTAGATCTGATTGCGGCGCTGAGCTCCGAAAGTCGCGAGTCCGCCAGGTCCAATGGGCGAGGTGAAATCGGCCAAGCTCATGCAGGCTTTGGTCGCCGACGGATTTGCGTAGTTGTAGTGATTCGACGAATCGCAAGCCAGCGGCCCGAGTTTGTCGTTCGAGAAGAGAAAGTCCCCGACTACGCTGGAGTTGCCGTAGTTATAGCCTTGAAGGACTCCGGTCGCAGTTCCGTCGATTGCGGTGAAAGGCAGGCCGGTACGGACGAACAGCACGCCGGAGACGGTCCAGTCGCCGATCGCGTCTCGCCAGCCATGAAATTTCGGCGTGTGGTAGGTGTAGGCGAGATTGAACTGCTTGCGTGAATCGTAATCCGCGTTGCCGTAATTGTACTGCTTGAAGTTGTTCGGGTTCTGCGGCGCAAGCACGCTTGTGTTCGTGTCGAACGTAAACGGCAGGAATCCGCCGTTAGAAATGTCATCCAAGGCGTGGCTCCAGGTAAACGACGCCTGCACCTGGAAATCGGTGGATACATTCCGGGAGAACGACAACACCAAGCCGTTGTAATTTGATACGCCCGGGTTTCCGACTTCATTGACCATGCTGAAGCGGGCGTCGGGCACGGTTGCGGGCAAGCCAGTAAACGACGAGAGGGCTCCCGAGGCCAGTCCGAACGTCGATTCCAGCGTGCCGGGGCACGCGAAGCCGCAATACGCATTCAGGTTGGGATTGAATGCGGCGAGATTCGAGCCATGATTGCCGACGTAGTCCACGCTGAAGGCCATCTTGTTCGAGATGGCGCGCTGGACTTCGAGGTTCCACTCGTCGTAGGTCGGATACTTGATCCTGTGGAACGCGTTAGCCATTGCCGGAGGAGTAAAGGCGGGGGCAATGGCCATGATCTGGCTGAGGTTCAGACCGGAATTAAACCCGCTCAGAAAAGCCGCATTGGAAGTAGCGGCAATGGAGGCCGCGTCGCCAGGCACTCCGGGAGCCACAGGCACGAGGGGTTTAACACTAGATCCGCCTGGCACCACGAACGTATTCTTCGCCGGCGAATTGGTATCGAAGGAACTTGTAAGAAGACCGGGGAAAGCATCGGCAAAAATGCCGCCGCCTCCGCGGACGACAGTCTTGCTGCTCTTGAAAGGCTGCCAGGCAAAACCGATTCGTGGCTCCCAAGCGACAGCCGAATAATTCGGCAGCGCGGTATGAAGATGCGTGAGAATCGCCTGATCGTATGGTTGAGCGGCATCGTGCGAGATAAGGGAGAACTGGTTCGTCAGGCGAGCGAAACAGTTGGTGACGCAAATAGGATCCGAGTTATGTTCAATGCGGAGCGATAACGTGAGCTTGAGGTCACGGCGCACCGCAACTTCGTCCTGGGCGTAAAACCCTAAGTTGTAAAGAGCCACGGGTTCCTCATCGCGGGAAGCGAATGCCTGCGAAAACGTGTCTGCACTGCCGGCGAAAAAACTGGCCTCCGTCGCGAAGCTAGCTTCTGGAATGGTGTTGAGGAAACCGCCTGGGGAGTGGTCGGAGACGTCGAAGCGGCGGAAACTGACCCCGAACTTTGCATTGTGCTTGCCTTTTTGCCAGGAGTAATCGTCGGAAATCTGGTATTGAGTTACATTGCGCCCTTGCGGCCACGTGCTATAGCTCGGCCCGCCGGGCGTAAAGAATTGGCCCCCAGAAAAGAAGATCTCATACGGCATCAACGCGGTTGACTGGGGTATGTTTGCCGGCTGGAAGATAGCGGTATACCAGGAGCCAGCCACGACGAACTGATTGAAGCCGTTCGCGCCGAACTGGTGATTCTCCTGAATTTGCCCTTCATACTGCGGCTGTTTGCTTTGCGCGTTCAGAACCGGGTTCAAAGGATCGGTATAACTGGCTTGCAGCCCCTGATCGGTGCGGAAGTGGATAAAGGCGTGATCGCGCGAGCCGAAATTCTGATCCACGCGCCCAGTAAGGAGCCAGGAATCCGTCAGGTTGTGAACATTGGACTGGAAGACCAGGGCGCAGGGAGCACCGCCGGCCAGCGTGACCGTCCCATCGCAGCCGCCGTTGGGCAGAGTATTGGTAGCCCGACTATATCCGGAAGCTCCATCGTAAATATTGAAAAGGCGAGTGTAGAAGGGAACTTCGCTGGCGGGGATGTTGGCTAGCGTCGCGGCCTGGAATTGAGGGCTGGGAACATTCACGGGTTCTACGATGGGGATCAGCAGGCGAAGACCCTCGGTGTCAATAAAGAAGAAAGTCTGGTCTTTCTTGATCGGGCCTCCGATGGAAGCTGCCCATTGATTGGCATTGTCGAAAGGCTTAGGGGTAGCGGTATTGTCGCCAAACCAGTTATTGGCATTGAGAGCGCTGCCGTTCCAGAAATATTCAAGATTGCCGTGAATTTTGTTGGTTCCGGACTTGGTCACATAGTTTACGTTGGCGCCCGCCAGGGTTCCGTATTCGCCCGAGTAGCCATTGTTGGTGACGGTGGTGGTCTCGATGTCGTTCATTCCAAGCAAAAGATTGGTTGCATCGGAGTTGCTGATATTGAAGAAGGGATCGTTCTCACTCATTCCATTGACGGTGAAATAATTGGACGTGCCGGAGATCCCGAAAATTGCGGCATTCCCGTAACCTGCCTCCGTATTCATAGTCGCGCCGGGAGCGATCTGAATGTAGTAGGTAAGGTCGTTGCCAGGGTTCGGAATGTTGGAGACGATCTGCGGACTGATGGTCGTGCTGACGTTTCCGCTCTCCGTCTGAATGACGTTGCCTACGCCACTCACCTCGACTGTCGTACTTGCCGTGGCAACCTGAAGCTGCACGTTCACGGTACTGGACTGGCCCACGGTGACCGTTGCCGCATGCACGGCCGACGTCGCAAATCCCTGCGCTTCAACGGTGACCTCGTAGCTGCCGGGATTCAGAAATGGAAAACGATAGGCCCCGGTGGAATTCGCGGTGGTGTTTTGCGTCACTCCAGTTTCGTTGTTCTTAAGATGCACGGTTGCATTGGGAACCGCCGCTCCCGAAGGATCCAGTACAGTGCCGGCAACGCCACCGGTCGTAAGAGATTGCGCAGCCGCGGTGCCCGAGAAAATGAGAGTGAAAACCAGGAAGCTCAATGCAAGAGAGAACACGAAAGTGGATTTCATAAACCTCGTCCTCGAAGTTCCAACGGGAATTCGGCGTGATAGACGCCGGCTCATCGCCCGAACGAAAAAGCCAGTATTCAACCTGCGAATTTCGCAGCAGAGGCGCTGCAGCGTGAGCGGAATGAACGGCTGAGTCAGCAGAGACTCAGCTGGACTGCAACAGCGACGCGATTACAAGATATCGTGCTGATCGTACAAAAAGGGTAGAGGGTAAGGTATCGGCTGGGAGCCTGAAAACTGGTGCAGGAGATTCCCGATGTGAGGATGTTTTGTCTGGAAGGCGGTCTTTGAACGCGGTTCTTAGTTCAATGTTAATTGGCTATCCGCCGGCTTTCAATTCGGTAAGCACTTGCTTAGCGATTTCCTTGAGGGTTTCAAAGACGCCCGTGCCTTGAAAAGCTACCGCCTCGAGCACCGGTTCGTTTTTCTTGCGAAGTTCTTTGCCCAGGTCTTCCGCCGACAGGATATTTGGGAGGTCTCGCTTGTTGAGCTGTAGGACGTAGGGAATTTTATTGAAGTCGTAACCATGCTCTTTCAAGTTCGACATGAGATTGTCGAGGGCTTCGACGTTGGCATCCATCCGCTGCTCCTGGGAATCGGCGACGAAGACAATGCCATCGACGCCGCGGAGAATAAGTTTGCGGCTGGCATCGTAGAAAACCTGGCCAGGGACGGTATAGAGATGGATGCGGGTTTTAAAACCACGAACGGAGCCGAGATCGAGCGGGAGAAAGTCAAAAAACAGAGTTCGCTCGGTTTCGGTGGCGAGCGAGATCATCTTTCCCTTCTGTTGTTCCGCGGTCTTTTGATAAATCATCTGCAGATTCGTGGTCTTGCCGCCCAACCCGGCGCCGTAGTACACGATCTTGCAATTGATCTCGCGGGCTGCGAAGTTGATGAAACTCAAGACTTTCCTCAGAAAGCGCGGGCCGCACACCCTCGCGGACGCCTAGCCGGCGCAAAAATGTCCCTGTTGGGGGCTTCGGGCCTTTATATCACAGCCAGAGAATCAGGGGCATGTTACTCAGGTGACCCCTGGTGAACGAAGACCTGCGCATTCCGCTTTCAATCCACGATTAACGTTTGCCGACCTTCAATGAGCGGCTGGGGGCGCGGGATAATAGCCGTCCTTGGCCTGAACGATCAAGCCGGGGCGATCGACGCGAACTTCGATCTCGCGTTTGGCCGAAGTAATCGTAGCCTTTGGTCTGCTTGGGATATAGCCCAAAGTGTACTGGTTACGCGCTTCTCCCATGGCCTGCGCGTAGATTGCATCGATGGAACTGCGCGTGAAGCGGGCAAAAGGCGCCCCCCCGCCGGTGGCCCAGGTGTACTTCGGCAGAATGTTGTCGTAGCCCTCTTTGGGCAGTCGCAGGCGCTCAAGCTTGTCATAAACGGGGATTGCTGCACTGGACACCGCGATTGCACGCACCTGAATTTCATTGGAGAGCAGGAGCCGAAGCACATCTTTGTAGCTGGCCTGGCTACCATATTCGCGGCCATCGCTGATGACGAGGATGATCTTGCGCCGTTCGCGGCTTTCTTTGCGCAGGTCGAGTGCGGCGCGAAGGATCGCATCATTGAGCACGTGCGCTTGCTTGGTTGGAGTGTAGACTGGTTCGGTCGGGCTTCCCATGGGGATGTTGTTGATGATGGGACCGTTGGGAGCGAGCGGACCACTAAGCACAGCAACGCCATCTTCGCGGCCGCGATCCATTTTAGTCGCGTTGAAAAGGGCGGTTAGTTTCTGAGTGGGCTCCATGAAACCGCTGACTTGGGTTACCGTGCTGCTGTAGGTGTAGAGAGCAACGTCATCGTAGGGAGCGAATGCGCCGATCAGCGCCGAGAAAGTCTTGTTAACGTCTTGCACAGCGGCGTCTGACATTCCCAAATCGAGCACAATTGCCACCGATAGGGCGAAAGGATCGGAGGTGAAGAACGTCAGCTTCTGCTTGACGTTATTCTCATACACGACGAAGTCGGAAGGGAGCAGTCCGTCGACCATGCGCCCATCTTTGGTTTTCACTGTTACCGGGACCTCGACGAAGTTGGTGCGAACCTTGAAGGTATAGAGCTCTTCCTGGGCGCTGGGCTTCGTAGTGGTTCCGGGAGGAACAGTCTTGACCGGAGGCATGGGAGGGGGTGGTGCGCCAGATGGATTCGCATCTGCAGGTTGGTCATTGGCTGGTTGGGTTACGGGCTGATTTGTCCACGGATTGCGCTCGGTGGCAGCGGGCTTGGGATTCTCCTCCTGCGGCTGAGGGCGCTCGACCGGCGGAAGCTCCGGCGCGGGCGCCGGCGGCTGGACGGCGGACGGAGCGTCGGGAACATTGTCATTTGATTGAGATTGGGTGGAGGACGTCTGGTTTGCCGAGGGCTGGCTTGATTGATCTAACGCGCCAGTGGATGGGCTGGTGGTTTGCGCGATGCCCTTCGGAGCTGCAAACAAAAGAGCCGCCGAGAAGCACGCCAAAGCGAACGAAAAGGCAAGACCGCACGATCCACCCCGATTGTTTCTGCTCCCAGCCACCATTTTCATGGTCAACACCGCCTGTTGGTCACCTTATTTTGCCACGAGCGCAAAACTTATGAATACCAGCATTCACCATAATTGCCGAAAGAAAGACCCGAAAATCCCTCAGGCATCAGCCGGAAGTTTTTGCCGGAATGGCCAATGCCCCTCGATTTGGCGCATCTAACCCCTAAGACTTAGACTAACAAAAAGCCTCGGAAGGATTCACTGCATGAGCAAATTGTCAGGCATAGAGAAATTTGCCCGAGTCCGCACTGCCGTAGCCTGCTTGCTAGTTTTAGCTATCTGGTTGAGCCTCGCCGCTCTGCCTGCGTCTGGTCAAACGTCGTCGCCGCAATCGGGCGATTCCGCAGCACAATCGCCTTCTGCTCAAAACCCTACGCCAGATCAGAAGCCACAGAGCGAGCAACCGGAAGAAACGTTAAAGGTCAACGTCAACGTGGTGGGGTTGTTTTTCAATGTGAAAGACAAGCACGGCACGCTCATTCCGAATCTGACGAAGGATGACTTCCAGGTGCTCGAAGACGGCAAGGGACAAACGATCAAGTATTTCGCGGCGGAATCGAACCTGCCCTTGACGCTCGGCATGCTAATCGACTCTTCCGGCAGCCAGCGCAACGTGCTCGACATGGAAAAACAAGTTGGCGGAGCGTTTCTGCGCCAGATTCTTACCGACAAAGACGAAGCATATGTAATCGATTTCAACGTCGATGCCACGCTGGTCCAGGATTACACGCGCGATATTCATCTATTGCAGGCGGCGATGAATAAAGTGAGGATTAACACTGGATATACCACGGGACCAATTCCAGGTGCAGGGGGCGGTCCGGTTCCGACGGCCGGAATCAACCGGGGCACAGTGCTCTACGATGCCGTGTACCTTTCTGCGCACGACATGCTAGCGAAAGAAGTCGGGCGCAAAGCCATGATTCTGCTAACCGATGGCGAGGACGAAGGAAGCCAGCTCAAGATTCAGGATGCCATCGAAGCCGCCCAGCGAGCGGACGCGATTGTCTACGTGTTGCTGTGCGCCGATCGCGGATTTTATGGATCGTTTCAGATGGGCTACTCGGGCGAGAGCGAGATGCGCAAGCTCACCGAGGCGACCGGAGGCCGAGTTATCAACGTCGGCAACAAGTTCGACAAGCTACGCGAAGCGTTCGATCAGATCTCGGCCGAATTACGCAGCCAATACAATCTTGGGTACACGCCCACGAACTCGAAGCTCGACGGCAGTTACAGGAAGATCGAAATCAAGTGCAAGCAGAACTATAAAATCCAGGCGCGAGCGGGCTACTACGCGACCCCACGAGAACCGCAGCCACAGTAGCTCCGACCTTGGAGAGCAGGTGCAGAACTGATGCGGCAGCAAAATTCTTCAGGCTGGCGCACCGGACCTGAAGTTGTAACTAGACGGTAGTCTTAATGTCTTGCCCTCTATGGAAGTCGCTTTAAGAATTCCACCACGCGACAACGCCGCCAACGAGCGGACTGGCTGCGTGTCTGTGATTGTTCCGGTTTATAACGAGGTGGCTCATCTGGATGAGCTGCTGCGGGCGATTCACGATTCTCCAGTGAAGAAAGAAATCATCATCGTGGATGACGGTTCGACCGACGGAACGCGCGAGAAATTACGATCGATACCGCTGGCAAGCGACGTCACCGTAGTTTTCCATGAACGAAACTGCGGCAAAGGAGCGGCGATCCGGTCGGCGCTGCGATATGCTCGCGGCGAATACGTATTGATTCAGGATTCAGATCTGGAATACGATCCCCGCGATTATGCTGCATTGCTGCAGCCACTCAAGGAAAATCGGGTGAATGTAGTGTACGGGGTGCGCCCGGACCGTCCGGAGCGCGGTTTGAGATTCTTTCTGGGTGCGAAATTTCTTACGCACCTGACGAATCTGCTTTATGGCGCGGGCATTCACGATGAGGCCACTTGCTACAAGGTGTTCCGGCGGTCGCTGATCTCGCAAATCGATTTGCGATGCCAGCGTTTCGAGTTCTGTCCGGAGGTGACGGCCAAGCTTTGCCGCAGAGGAGAGAAGATCGCGGAAGTGCCGATCTCCTACAACCCGCGCTCCACGGGCGAAGGCAAGAAGATTCGCTACTCGGATGGCTGGCTCGCCATCTGGACACTGCTGCGTTATCGCTTCGGACGCTCATCAAAGAAATCAGCTTCAGGAGGCGCAGAACCTCCTGCGCCTTTTCGCGTCAGCTTTGCACGATTACCCAGCGAGTAATCCGCGCGTTGTGACCGGAAACACAGCGCCTTGCGTTGCAATCGTGTAATCTGAACGGGTTCGCGAGCCTCGCTAAAGGCTGCGCTCTTCCGCCAAAGCGAACTCACTGCATCATGTTCAAGAAAATCCTGATTGCCAATCGTGGAGAGATCGCGGTGCGCGTACTGCGCGCCTGCCACGAAATGGGAATTGCTGCGGTTGTGGTCTATTCCGAAGTGGATCGCGCGTCGCTGCACGTGCGTAAGGCAGATGAAGCTTATCCCATTGGGCCGGCAGCAGCGAGCGAATCTTATCTCAACATTCAGAAGATTCTCGACGTGGCGGCGCGGTCCGGGGCCGATGCGATTCATCCCGGTTACGGGTTTCTCTCGGAAAACGCGACGTTTGCGCGAGCATGCGCGGATGCACGCGTGAAATTCATTGGACCGACAGCCGCCGCCATGGAAGCCATGGGATCGAAAACCCGCGCCCGCCAGGCAATGGAAAAAGCTGGCGTGCCTTTCGTACCGGGCACTTCGCGGGGACTGGAATCGTTTCAGCAGGCGGCGGAGGTTGCGGAGAGAATCGGGTATCCGGTGATGTTGAAAGCCGCGGCCGGCGGCGGCGGCAAAGGGATGCGACTTGTGCACCAGGAAGTGGAGTTGAAATCTGCGCTTGACGCGGCTCGCAGCGAAGCCGAACGCTCCTTCGGCGACAGCGAAGTTTACATTGAGAAAGCGATCATCAATCCGCGCCACATCGAAATGCAGGTTCTCGCCGATGAGCACGGCAATACCGTGTATCTAGGAGAACGCGAATGCTCCCTGCAGCGGCGACATCAGAAAGTTCTGGAGGAAGCACCGTCGCCGATCGTCGACCCAGGGATGCGCCGGCACATGGGCGAAGTCGCGGTGCGGGTCGCTGAAGCCGCACACTACACCAATGCTGGAACAGTCGAATTTCTGGTCGATCAGCAGAAAAATTTTTACTTTCTAGAGATGAATACGCGCCTGCAAGTCGAGCATCCGGTGACGGAACTAATCACCGGACTCGATCTCGTGCATTTACAGATTCGAATTGCGGCAGGAGAAAAGCTGCCGTTCCGGCAGGAAGACGTGCGCATTCGCGGACACGCGATGGAGTGCCGCATTTACGCCGAAGATCCAGACAATAATTATTTCCCGAGCCCGGGAAAGATCACGCTGTTGCTGGCCCCGTCCGGCCCCGGCATCCGCCGCGACAGCGGCATGTATGAGGGATGGACTGTTCCCATCGACTACGATCCGTTGCTTGCAAAGCTGATCGGCTACGGAACCGACCGCCGGCAGGCGATATCGCGGCTGACGAGAGCACTTGATGAGTATTTTGTGGGCGGCATCAAAACCAACATTTCGCTCTTCCGCCGGATTCTGCGCGATTCCGATTTTCAGGCCGCGAAGTTCGACACCGGCTTTCTCGACAGGATGCTAAAACGTAGCGATGCTGCGGGTGAAAGACGCGACCGGCCAGACGATGCGAGGGCGGCCCAAGTGGCGGCCATCGCCAGCGGTGTGTTTGCGGTTCTGCGAGCAAACGGCTCTGTATCGCGCGAGGGCAGTAACGGCCCGCACGGCAGCAACACTCCAAACTCGAGTTGGAAAAACGCGAGCCGGCGCGAGGCATTGCAGTAGGGAAAAATGGCATTTACCATCGCGGCCGGAAGATACGAACAACCGGTTGCCGAATCGTATCTGCGAATTGTTTCTACGAAACATTTCCATAAATCATGCTCTACGACGTAATCATTGACGGCAAGAGTTACCAGCTTGAATTGAAACGCATCGACAACCGGTGGAGCTGCCGGCTCGAAGGAAAAGAGATGGAAATCGACGCGGTGCTTGCCCGTCCCAATGTGCTTTCGCTTCGCATTGGAAACCTGGCGTATGAGGTCAAGTCTGAGCAGGTTGCGAGTGATGTGCACTTGTGGGTGGGCAGCCGACGGTTTGCCGTGGAAGTGCGCGATCCGCGCTCCTTCCGGGGGCGCATGCGAACTGGGGATGAGCACGGCCCCAGAAAGATCATCGCGCCCATGCCGGGAAAGGTCGTCCGCCTGCTGGTCCGGGAGGGCGATACTGTGGAAAGCGGGCGCGGCATCGTCGTGGTGGAGGCGATGAAGATGCAGAATGAGATCAAATCGCCGAAGAAGGGAACGGTGATCAAGACTGTTGTCGGCGAAGGTTCCGCGGTGAACGCGGGCGACGTGCTGGCGATTGTCGAGTAAAACCCGATTACTGCCCCTACTTCATGAGGCCGTTGGAATCCAGAATCTGCTGCGCGTAGTAGTTCTGCACCTTGGCGGAATCGCGCAAAATCTCATAGTAAGCGGCTTTGAGCAACTGCTCGCGGCGGTCATGAAGCTGCGTGCGGATGGCCTGTTGCACGCGAGGATCGGATAAGTCCCGCTGCCCGGCGGGCTCCTTCGCGACGAGTTTCACGATGCGAAAACCGGCTAATCTTTTGCTCGCGGGGTCCACCACCGTAATGATGGCGCTGTACTGTCCCGGCTTCAGTTTAAGCACCAGATCGCGAGTGCCAGGGTCGGTGTTGCGCAGTGAAGATTCCGGTACCGTTCCCAGATCACCGCCGTTGCCTGAGGTTTCAGGATCCTCCGAGTAATTCATGGCCAGCGTAGCGAAATCGTCGCCGCTGTCGAGGCGGTTATTGATCATCTGGATTTTCTTGCGGGCATCGGCTTCGTTCTGCGCTTTGTTGTTCTGGTTGTGGACCTGAGGATTGGGCACCGGGCTTACGAAAATCTGCGCAAGATGGTATTCCGGCTCGATCAAGTTGAACTCAGATTTGTGGGCGTTGAAATAGTTGTTTATGTCCTGATCGGTGACATTGATTTTGGAAGAGACCTCCTTGTTCATCACCTTATCGACGGTGATCGAGCGACGAATATCCCGCTTGAAGTCCTCGAGGGTGATCTTTTTGTCTTTGAGGCGCTGGTCGAACTCTTCCTGGGTATAAGGAGACTTGATCTCGTTCAGCTTGCGGTCGACCTCTTCTTCGGTAGCGAGCAGACCGAGCTTTTCGGCGCGGCGCATGACCATCTCGTCATCGATCATCTGCCGAAGGATGTTGAGGCGAAGAATCGTAGCCTGTTCGCCGACCGGCGCCTGCTGCGCGCTGGCTACCTGATTGTCGTAGTATTTGTCGACGTCGGAGCGGAAGATCTTGCGTCCATCCACGGTGGCCATGACGTCGCCGCCCACCTCTGATTTGCAGCCGTAGAGTGCGGCTAGCAGAATCGCCACGAGCAGAAACGCTGCCGTCCGGCCAAGGTTCCGGTTTGTTTTCAAGAATTATCCCCTGCGGACTGCAGTTGAGTACGCAGTTCGCCCCGAAGCATCTTACAGTTTTGCCAAAGTCATTTGGAAGCGGGCGGCGCAGCCGCAGCGGCGGCATGCTCTGGCACCGGTAAATTGGCTTCTTTCAAGGCGTGGTCCAGCGCGGAGCGCACTTCCTCGACGGACCTGGCGCCATCCATCTTCTCTCCATTGATAAACAACGTGGGCGTAGCCTCAACGCCCAACACATCGCCCTCTTTTATCGATGCCTTGACGGCGGTGTCATCCTGCGCCTTTACGCAAGCCTGCAATTTCGTTACATCAAGACTATGCTTCTGCCCCTGGAGCAAAGTGAGCTTATCGAGTTCGTCGAACCGCGACTGTGGAGTTTTTTGATCGCTCACGTCGTGCTGATTGCCGTGGATGTAATCCGCGAAGTCCCAATAAGCGTCGCTACTCTGCGCCGCCAGGCAATTCGCATCGACGGCGGCGTGAATCGCCCAGGGATGAATTTCCTCGAGCGGATAGTCCTTATAGATGAACGTGACCCGGTCGCCATATTCTTTGAAGATTTCGGGAAACAAGGTCTGGTGCAAGCGCGCACAGAACGGACATTCGAAATCGTCGAAATTCACGACAACGACTTTAGACGCTTTTGCACCGCGCACCGGCCGTCCCTTGATGTCGATCTTACTCATCAGTTCGGCGTAAGGATCCTTGGTGAGATCGAACTTCGTTAGACGGATCATCTGCGACCGGTCTTTGGAAACCAGGAAAGTGAAATCCTCTTTTTTCTGGCCGTTATCGATCGTCACCACAACAGAGTCGTAATTGGCAAAATCACTGCTTTGAGACGGCGAACCAACTTTCACCTGCACCTGAGGAGGAACTTTGTAATGGAAGCGGACCTGCTGCTCGATTTTCTTGCTCAAATCGTCTTTCTGGGAATCGGGGCCTGGGGTTGTCTGAGCCCGGCAGCCGATTGAAGCAGCTAGCGGCAAGATAAAAGCCAATCGCATTAAAGTCACTAAAACCGCCTGATTATGAAAAGGTTAGAAGTCGATTATCTCACAGCAGGCGCCGCTGGCCCGGCGACCGATGGAGAACCGCTTTTAGTCGTGGATAGTCACCCGCTGCTACAGCTGTTTCAAACAGCACGGCGCAACAATTCATGCATGGGCAGAAGCGCGTTCATCGATCCAGAGCGGAAGCCTTCGAGATCGAGGGTCACGAACTTAAATCCCAGGGCCTTAAAGATTCGGCTGAACTCCGCGGCCATCTCAAGGTCGAGAGCGCGCTGCAGTTCTTCGCGGGCAATTTCAATGCGAACGATCTCTCCGTGATGGCGCACGCGAAACTGCCGGAACCCCAGCGTCCGAAGAGCATCTTCGCCCTTTTCGACCGCTTCCAGCGCTTCTCTGGTGACAGAACGGCCGTACTCAATGCGGGATGAAAGGCAGGCGGAAGCTGGCTTGTTCCAGATACGCAAGCCTGCGTTCCGCGCCAGGACGCGAATTTCTTCTTTGCCGAGACCAGCGTCCAGTAGCGGGGCGACCACAGAATGTGCCTGCGCGGCCTTTTGGCCCGGCCGCCAGTCCCCCTGGTCATCGAGATTGACTCCATATGCGATCGCATCGAAGCCGCGCGATGTGCGCAACTGTTCCATGAATGTGAACAATTCGTCCTTGCAAAAGAAACAGCGCTGCGCGTCGTTGCGCACGTACTCAGGGCGATCGAGCTCAGAAGTCGCGATCACTTCCAAGGGAATTCCCTGCTCTTCCGCAAAGGCAACGGCATCCGCAAGATGGTTGCGGGCGAGGCTGGGCGAATCGGCAATGACGGCGAGGATGTTTTCGCCTAGAACTTCACGTGCAGCCCAAGCCAGATACGCAGAATCAACTCCCCCGGAGTAGGCGACGAGAAGCCGGCCCAATCCCCGCAAGCGGGTGCGCAGTGCCGACGATTTCGCTGCGAGATCGATCTCTGGCGTCATGTTCCGCTTTACTTATGTTAGCAAGGGAGACGTTTTTGCGCTGCGGATGTTGGCCGCTCTATTGCCAGTGGCCTAATATAAGCGCTCCTGGGGCCTCAGACTTCCAAACGAGCCAATGTTCGACAGAGTGAAGGTGACAAGAAATAGATTCTCATTACGAACGTTAGCCACGGTGTAGGTGCGATAGGCCAGCGTGAAGCCGCAGCAATCCCAGTTGTAAGTGGCTTGCGCGTTGACGAATTGAAGCTGCTTGGCTTCGGAGTCGAAGCCAAAACTGCTCGCGGCACTGAAGCCGCGCTTGGTAAGACTGCCATAACCCATGCCGAAGCGAAGCTGATTGAAGACTTCAGGCTGAGCCTCAGTCGTTGAGGTGGGAGTCGTCGAGGTTGACGGAGCAGACGAAACTCCCGTCTGTACTGGTATTTGCAGGAATGCATCGCCCGCGCCAATGGTTACCTGACCGATGTGGTAGTTCGCTAGAAGCGTGCTTGCGTTGGTCCGGTTGTGTTGGAAGTCGTAATCGAGATCCCATTCGGCGTCGGTGCGCGCACTGGTTTCGATTTTCAACCGCGAAACCAGGGGCGAAAGATGCAATGGCTCGGTGACAAATGCGATGCCGGTCAGGTCGATGGTGGTCGTGAATACATTGCGCTGTCCGGGAATCAGAGCGCCCCCGAACGTGGGATCGAGAAAGTATTTCTGCGCCAATTTCCAGGTCACGATCTCATGCGAGGACGGACCAGGAGCGCAGGGGGCATTGGAGAGCGGGTTGATGTGCTGCCATGGGATCGCCGACTCGGGCACCGCGCCGCCGACCATCAGGCCTTTCATCACCGGCTCGCAATCCTCCGCCTTGCTGGATGTGCGCTTCGCATAAAGGCGGCTCACGATGCCATATTCGACTTCGTTGGTATCGGAGAGAATATCGCGCTCGTCGAACTTCAGAATGCTGGGGTAGTTGTTGACGCCCGTCACGTAGCGATAGGTGATCTTGGGTTCGATCACGTGCTTCCATTTTCGTCCGAGAAACTGTTTGTCGAAAACCCGCTCGAGCGGCGGAGGACGAAGTTGTACTGCCGTTTCCAGCGCTCGCCGGTTGATGTCGTCGCTGACTGCGGTGCCGGGATTCGCTCCGCTTTCACCAACCAGCCTTTGGGTGTAATAGGTTTCATGCAGAGTCAATTCCGGACGCAGCGACCATCCTCG
>JASHNX010000032.1 GCA_030041415.1 Candidatus Sulfotelmatobacter sp. | reverse complement strand
CTCTAAACAATCTGCCATTCCGAACCGCTCCGAAGGAGCGGTGAGGAACCTGCTCTTTCCCAATCGACACCGATGGAGCTGAAAGGATTAAACGGCCGACGCCATCTACAAATGTTGTCATTCCGACGCGCGACGCCGACCAACGGGAGGCGGAGACAGGAGGAATCTGCTTTTCTCCAGCAGCGGATCAGCAGGGTGCCCCATAGCCCGCCCCCACCACAGCCGAGGGGCTCCCGCCGCTTTGCGAGAAGCTGCACTGCGATTTTGGGTGGCGCAGCGCTTCCAGCGCTGCGATCAATCGGCCATCTCTAGACAATTTGTCATTCCGAACCGCCGCGCAGCGGCGGTGAGGAACCTGCCTCATCTCCGCCCTCTCCGCACCGCTCTCCGAAAAACTTCCCACGCCTCTCTCCACTTCTCAAACCGCGATCGCAACTTCCGGCTCTCCGGATACAGCATCAACGACTTCAACTCTTCCACCACCCGCACCGGCATCACATACCACGCATTCATCGGACGCGCATACGCCACCAGCGCATCAATATCCTCCGCCGTGTACGACCTCTGCTCGCCATCATGAGCCCGAAAGCTGCACCCTCCATCCGCGCCCACCGTGTGCGCCGACTTCAACTGCACCCGCCAGAAATAAAAACTCTTCTTCGGATTCACGATAAAGTCATACGGCTCGCTGTCTCCCCACGGCTTCGCCACCACAAACCCCATCCCCACCGCCTTGGCAATAAACTCCGCCTCCGCAATCTCGCCCAACTGCTTCGCCGTTAGTTTCTCCGGACCTTCCTTCTCCGAGCCTTCTTCTGCCACCGCCCAAATCGTGATTCCATCCTCCACACCAACTCCAGCACTCCCCATACTCGTTCGCTCCCTAATTCAACCTTTGTCACCGCATTCACGCCCTATCATCCTGACCGAGGATTGCGCGCTGGGTGCCCCATCCAAGCCTTCTTTTGGCTTGGGTGGGACAGAAAACAACGGTTGCCCCACCCTTGTCGCTCCCCGTTTTTGGAGTGACAGGGTCGGGACAAACCTTCCCGCAGGCGTTTAACCAGTATGGAATTCGCCACTCGCCACACGAAAGGGCAGTTAAACATTCCCAATGTGGAAATCCCGCAGGCCCCGCCGCACAATTCACTCAAGGGCTATGTCATTCCGAACACGCGCGCAGCGCGGGCGAGAGCCTGCCCTGAGCGACTGAACGGAGTGAAGGAGTCGAACGGGGAACCTGCTTTTCTGTGATGCGAGCGACACCAGCCGGGGCGTCATTCCGAAGCCTCGCGCTCTCCGGTAGACCTCCGGCTTTAGCCGGGGGCGGCGAAGCCGCGAGGCGAGGAATCACGCTACAATCAATAGTGACTGAGAACAGGGCGCGGTTCCTTGAGGCTTGGGATGAGTTCTTCGGCAATCACAACGGATGAGCGAGTGCTGGATGTCGCATTCACTGACGACGCGGTGAGCGTTTCGCTGCGCGACGGACGGGTGATCAGCGTGCCGCTCGCGTGGTATCCGCGCGTGCTCAACGCCACGCGCGCGCAGCGCAAAAACTGAAGAATCGCGGGCGGAGGCTACGGCATCCACTGGCCAGACCTTGACGAGGATCTCAGCACCGAAGGCCTTCTTCGCGGCGCGCCTGCGCCGAAAGCTCACTCCCCCTCGGAATAGTGCGGATCGAAATCCCCACTCAAGCCAAAACCGGGCTTGAGCGGGCCACCCGCCCATCCTTCTGAAACTGGTTTTTGTTCGTTTTGTCTACACGGCTGGGTGCTCCATCCTTTCGCGTTTTGTGCGAAAGAACCTGCCCTGAGCGAAGCCGAAGGGGGGCTTGGGCGGCCGGAACCCCAACTCATAAGGCAGAAAAACGAAGGGACAGTTCGGTCATCGTACCGACCCTTGCAAAGAACCCAGGGATGGGACACCCCTGTCGTCGTGATTTCGGCAGGAAATCCAAAGGGTAGGCCCACCCGCCGCAAGACGTACGTACCTAATTCTTAAGTGACTGATATACTGTCTCGTCGAATGGCAAGCAATTCCCTCCATTTCGCACATCCGCCAATCACGGAAGCGATAATTTCAATTGTTGTTCAAGACCTGCCTGAACCCACAATCGACAGGATTCGCGCACTCGGGCCACGAGTGCTCCCCGAATATGCGAAGACAACAGACATATCGCAGACCCAGTTCGTTGGCGAAATTCGTCCAGAGACACCGCCAAAGACATCAGCTCAACAAAAGTTCCTAGGACTGCAGTTTCAGAGCGAAGACCTAAAGCAGATTTTTCAAGCAAGACTCAACGGCTTCAGTTTTCATCGGCTGGCACCGTATGACAGGTGGGAAACGTTTCGGGCTGAAGCATTCCGGCTGTGGGAACTTTTTCGGGAAATGGTTGGTGAAATAAAGACGCTCGCATTTTCGGTTAGGTATATTAACGCTCTCATCGTTCCGGCTCCCGCACTTTTGGAGGATTTTCTGAATGTTTATCCTGAGATTCCTTTAGAATGGCCACAAATGTTGTCGAACTATGTGATGCGTTTGGATTTGCCAATATCGGACGACCAGACCAATGACGCAGGTCATCTTACGGCGGTGCAAACTCTTTTACCTTCCCGGCCCGATACTGCTACAATCCTGCTCGACCTTAATCTGCAGTACCCGGCCTTACGTAACTCAAATGACACGCTTTGGCAGAGGATAGACGCGGTTCGTTCTGTCAAGAACCGTCTATTTAGCGCTAGTCTTAAACAGGCGATGAAAGACCGGATTTCATAAAATGCCAACACTCGAAGCACCAATCGACCTTCAAGAGACCACTGACTTTGAGGCGGTTCAAGAATTAAGTGTTCCGAAAAGTGACGAGTCAAGGAGCACGCTGGAATACTTCAATTCACACATCCAACAGGATTTCGGTACGAGCGAGTTCTTACGAATTCAAAGCCGATTCTTCCAGCTACGCTCGGCTCTTGCGGTGTACTCAAGGCTTAGCGACGATTGGAATTCTTATGGGGCTGAAAAGCCATCGGCTCGTACAGTTGACCTGACGTTTAGACTTCTGAAAAAACTACGTGACGAACTCTTCTTGCCTGTCAGGCTTATTCCATCGGCGGAGGGCGGGATAGCGGTATATTTCAAGGCTGACGATAGGGTGTCGTACTTGGAGTACCGAAACTCGGGTGAAGTGATATTGGCGATGTACGACCAGCACGCCGAACCAGACATTCGAGAATTAACTGAAAATGATGACGACGAATCGAGAGCAATCGCCCTCATCCGTGAATACATCACAGCGTAGTCCCCAACATCAAGACGACTTGCCTGTTGTCGAAATATTCGATGACAATGAGCTTTTGTATAGACGCTATCTGCTCGCGCACTTCATTGACCATCAATTGGTTCCCCAACACTTTCAATTTCCAAGACCGTCATTCAATCGCAGTAAATTTAGCCAACCGGAGGATGTACTGCATCCCGACTGCTGTGATGGAAAAGTGCTAGAGCCGGGATGGGGTGTACTTGAGTGTTTCGCGTCCGACGCTTGTGTTTCGACGCAATCTCATGACGACCGGAAATTGACTCTGCGTCCAAAACATAGACCTCTGCCGACTTGTTACGCCCACTCCGAGCTTTGGTGCTTCCTTCCCGACGGAACAGAGACCAAACCTTCTGCGACTGTAAGAGAAAAGTTACGTATTAAACTGTCCAACATAAAATTCAATGAACGTGTCCCGGCCATTGCGTAAGAATCTATAAGACGACTGACGATAACGCTGGCGGGTGGCCCATTCAGGCCTGCTTTTCGCTTGAGTGGGGCGTGTTGCGGAAGCACTTAGCCGACTCCCGCTGAATCGCCAATGGTCGGCCCAGCGGGACTTGACTTCCATGATTCCGGAAACGACTCGGAGGGCTATTCTTCCTTCGGACAATGCATTTTGATTGGCGCCCACTTGGTGACTGTAACGGCAGTCCCTTGCATGCAATGGGTCACGCCGTCGTGGAACTCTCCATCGAATGAGATCGCGGCGTCGATATCGGGCGCTTTGCCCGTGAAGTAAAGGTTGTAAAGCGTGCTGGTCTTCGTGTCTTTCAAAACCAAGCATCCGGCCTCAACACCGGCTCTCACACAGCCAGTGGCTGAGACCGTTTTCTTACCCTCATCAGCTTGTCCATCTTGGGAGTAGGTAGGCGCTGTTGCGATCACGCAGAGAAAACCGATCAGCAGGGAGCAGAACATTCTCAACTTCATCTTCATCCTCCAGGTGTCGATCTGCAGGCGAAGGGGGAGACACAATCGGCGAAGAGTCTAGCACAAAAGGAAAAGGCCACGCTGCTTTCGCAACGTAGCCTTTATTTATGCCGGCAACGACCTACGCTCCCACACACTTGGCGCGTGCAGTACCATCGGCCCAGCGGGGCTTAACTACCGTGTTCGGGATGGGAACGGGTGGATCCCCCGCGGTAAGATCACCGACAAAGCGAAGCAGCGGGTAATGGGCGGCGAGCAATGAGCAAACCGCCTCGCTGCAAACTTGTAAAAGATCTCGAGGCCGAAACCTCACAACTGAATAGATTGGATACAACGCAGTTCGCTCCAAGCTCATCGCTCAAAGCTTACTGCTCAAGGCTTAACTCGTCGGCGCCCAGTCGTCAGTTGAGTTGTCAGTGGACAGTTCAGGTTCTAACTGCGAACTGGCTAACTGAGAACTGACGGCTGGTCTGCACCGAGTAAATTTTATGGTCAAGCCGAACGGGCGATTAGTACGGGTAAGCTGCATGTGTTACCACACTTCCACTTCCCGCCTATCAACCAGGTAGTCTTCCTGGGCCCTTCTTAGACATTAGTCTTGGGAGATCTCATCTCGAGGAGTGCTTCCCGCTTATATGCATTCAGCGGTTATCACAACCGAACTTCGCTACCGAGCGGTGCCACTGGCGTGACAGCTCGAACACAAGAGGTTCGTCCATCCCGGTCCTCTCGTACTAAGGACAGGTCCTCTCAAATCTCCTGCGCCCACAACAGATAGGGACCGAACTGTCTCGC
>JASHNX010000300.1 GCA_030041415.1 Candidatus Sulfotelmatobacter sp. | reverse complement strand
AAAGTGATTCAACGACCCGATTCTACGCCCACCTTCACGCGAATTGGGAGAATCTGACTGCGTTCTCCTGTGGTGGTCAGGAGGAATTCGACGACCGGGTCAATGAGCGTAATCGGGATTTATCGCCAACAATCCCGTCTAGGAAACCTATTGGACGAAGATGTGGCCCGGAGCGGAAATGCGAATGTCGTCCTGCGATGTCTTTACGCTGAGCGAGTGCACCTTCTTATGGACTGGTTGCGCGGGGACAAAGCTTAGAGACCATTGGTTCTCGATTGCCGTAAGTAGCGGCGCGACTGCATCCGTTGGGTCCTTGACGGTGATTGCTCGACCACCTGTGACCTGACTAACTTCTTTCAGGAAATGCTGTCCTTGGCGTCCCGATGACTCGGCTATAAGAGAAAAGACCGCTACGCCTTCTTTCTCGGCGGTCTCCTCAACCGCATCGTGGGGGACGTGACTCGCATTATCTTCTCCGTCTGAAATCAAGAGAATTACCCTACGCGGAGAATTGGGGTTCCCGGATCTGCTTAGCCTTCTGATGCACGTTTGCTGGATTGCATCGTACACCGCTGTCCCGCCTTCAAACTTCGCTGCATCGAGCGTGCTCTCCACCTGCGAGACCTGAAGAGGCTGCCTGCTGCTCGCTGCTAAATCGCTAAATGGAACAAGGTAGCCTTGGTTGCCGTTAGTTGCCAAACCTTGGAAAAGCTGTAGAGCCGCTTTCTTTACCACGGCCGCACTACTAGCTTCCGACTTGCTAGTATCAAGCAACACAGCGAATAGCAACGCATCATTCTTTGCCGATCGAAGTGTATCAACCTGCGCCAATTGCTTGTCCACGAAAACGCTCAGTTCCGACTGAGCTGGCGTAACTGGAGAATCGTGCGTGTCTGAAACAGTGAGAAATACATGCACCGATTTTTCGTCGGGCGGGGCGTGGGGCTCTTGCGCTGTGGTCTGACCTTGGCTTGAGACAGCAGAGAGCAAAACAGTCCAACAAAGTAGTTGCTTCCAGAGCAGACTCATAATGGCTGGATAGGCGACATCTCCTTGAGAGGCCGAATTATATCTGAATGGGCGAGTCAAGTTGATGTAATCAGGCGATTACACTCATTGACCTTTTCCGAAATTCTGAAATTTTCGTCCGCGCGGGTCCCATCCCTTAAACAGAGGCCACCCGGCATGACGATAGCTTAAACGTCGGAAGGGAAGAATCGAACATCCTTCCCTCCCTGTTTTTCAACGCCCTTACGCCAGCAGCGTTAGCCTCTGATGCACCGCTTGCAAATCTTCTGTCATCAGATTCGCATAGCGTCGGGTCATCTCAAGCGACGAATGACCAAGAACTTTTTGCAGGTGAAATACCGAGCCTCCCCGTCTGAGATAGTTCAGTGCGAAGGTGTGTCGGAAAGAGTGCAGGGTTCGCACAGGAGGAGCAAATCCCAAGCGTCTGCAGAATCGCTTTACATCCCGCGAAACAATGTGACGGTCCAGTTTGCAACCGTGTTTTGTGCTGAGAACTAGAAGGTGCGGCTGCATCTCTCGTGTGTATCGATAAAGTACCTTCCGAAGCTCAAATGAGAATGGAACCTTTCGTTCTTTTTGTCCTTTCCCCTTAAGCGTAACGAGAATGTTATCCAGGTCACAGTCTTCGACGCGCAGGTCCAGTGCTTCGCTGATTCGGCATCCGGTGTCGAGCAGGATGAGCACTAGCAAGTGCAGGCGTCGCTGATAGTATCCCTGTGGTTTGTACGCTATGAATCTCTTGACTTGTTCAGCCGTAAAGGTCGGAAGGATGACCTGCGGCTCTTTGAGCTTGGGAATTCGCAGCACTGAACCCGACCACTTGAGGTAGGCATTGATTGCACGAATACGACAATTGCATCCCGAAGGCTTCAATCCCTTCTCACGCATCCGCATGACGCAGGATTTGAGTTCGGCATCGGTAGGTGATTCAGTTTTGAGCCATACAAGGCTCTGGCGATACCACTCGACAGTTGCAGGAGTGACATTCGTTAGGTATTGACGTTCTCTGATGAACTGCTCGAAGCGATTTTCCACGGCTCCTCCAAGACAGGTGGTCAATTTGGAAGAGCCAAATGCGTAAGTTATTGAATGGTCGGGGCGATTGGATTTGAACCAACGACCCCCTGCGCCCAAGGCAGGTGCGCTACCAGGCTGCGCTACGCCCCGACATGATCATCAGAATTGATTCTAAAGCACTTCCCAACGCGGTTTCCACTCGTTACAAAACCGGACTTTTAGAAGCGCCGGTTGCGCCGATGAGCTTACGCCAACCATTCCGGTTGAGGCGAACGCGGGCTCCGGTAGATAGGAGAACCCAGCCTTCCGATTGTCCGTCCCGATGGATCTCGCGGACATGATCGAGGTTTACAATCGCCGACCGGTGCAGGCGGATGAACCTCGTCGGGTCCAACTTTGATTCAAGTGATCGAATGCTCTCTCGCAAAAGGTGCCGCTTGCCACCGGCGTGCAGGCACACGTAATAATCGGCGGCTTCGATCCATTCGATGTCACCCACCGGCACCACCGAAGCCGTATTTCCACTCTTGGCAAGGAATCGCTGTGGCCGATCAAGGGGAGAAGCTTGCTGCCGCAATGCTTCGACAGCCGAGGAGATTTGCTCGCGCGCCTTAAACGCTTGTTCCAACTGAACTCTTTCCTTGACTCTGGCCAAGGTCTGCTCAAGCCGATTTCTCTCGATCGGCTTTACCAGGTAGTCAAGCGCATGCACCTCGAACGCGTTCACTGCATGCTCGTTGTGAGCGGTCACAAACACCGTGATTGGCATATTGGCTGGCCCCACGTCGTCGATCACCTCGAAGCCATCTTTACCGGGCATTTGAATATCGAGGAAAAGCACATCCGCTTTGGCTGCTTTCAGAGACTTTACGACTTCGCTGCCGTTTCTGCACTCGGCGACAATGTCGATGTCCGGATCCGGTGCAAGCAACATCTTGAGGCGCTCGCGGGCCAGCGGTTCGTCATCGGCGATCATTGTTTTCAGGATCATGTTTTCAAAATCATGTTCTCAAAATCATGTTCTCAGGAGCATGTTTTCAAGGTTATGACGTTGCCTTCTCGTACGGGATCGTAATCGAGACCTGAAATCCGCCCGACTCTGGCTGAAATGCACGCAACTCGTAATCATTCTGATAGAAGTGGGCGAGGCGTTCCTTCGTATTGCTGAGGCCGAGCCCAAAGCCGCTGGCCGAGGTTCCACTCCTTCCTGGACCATTATCCCGCACCTGCAACTGCATGCGAGTGCCAACCCGCTGCGCGGAAGTTTCGATCCAGCCGCTGTCTTCGCAGTGCGCGATTCCGTGTCGAATCGCGTTTTCGACGATAGGTTGCAATAGAAAACAGGGCACCAGGCCATCAAGCGCATTCGGATCGAGATTAAGGTCCACTCGAAGGCGGTCGGCAAAGCGTACTTGCTCGATAGCCAGGTAACTCTCCAGGACTTCCAACTCTTGCGCCAGCGGAATCTTGCTGGGAGTGTTCCTCTTCAGTACCAGCTTGAGGACCGTATTCAGGTGCCCGAGTGTTTCGAGAGCTTCCTCCCTGCGGCCCAGTTCGACCAAAGTCGTGACTGCATTGAGAGTGTTGAACAGAAAGTGCGGCTCGAGCTGCATCTGCAAGGCTCGCAGGTGAGCGCTCGACAACTGCCGCTCGAGTTCTAAAGAACGCATCGAATCGCGCTGCGCCAGCAATTGAGTATTCACCGCGGCACAGGCGAGCCAGCACAGACCGTACATCAGAAGCTCCATGCCGAAGCGCGGAAGGCAGAAGAAATTCAGCCATCCATACTCCGCCTTCACTGCTTCCGGACCAAACTTGACGATCATGTGAACCGCTTCTTGCAGGAGGGCAAGGTGCACTATCGCGACTCCCACAGCAATCAGGGGTTGCACAACCAGAGTACGCAAGGAAAATTGCAAAGCATCTGGCCACCGATTGGTTGATCGCCACAGCAGATAAACGACGAGGGCCCACCACAACCAAAGCGCGCAGCCGTACGCGAGCGAAAATCCCCAAGACAGAAAGGATTCGATTCCTCTCGCTTGAGCATGGCACTCGATTGCGGTCGCCACGGCGAGGATCGCAGCCATGATCAAGGGAATCATTCTTGCCCGGGGCAAGAGTTCACTCCATGACTTTTTGGCACGCACTAAGGCTCTGGACCGATTGTTGTGATCAGGAATCATGCCCACCTACCGGAACGCAGCTACGTTAATCGTACATCCGGCACATCGACTGCCGTAATAATCTTTACTGGCCTTCTCGGTTGCTGCGCGCATTTGCGCGGCCTCGAGCTGCAATCCGCACCGGTCCAACACTTTTGAATACGCCAGCTCGGCGGCAAAGTACTTCGGATTCTTCTGCCCCAGCGCATGATCCAGGATTGCGAGTCCGATTTGCATATTGGCCAACGCGCTCCTGAGATCCCCCGACTCCGCGTACGCTTTGCCGAGCAACATGTGATCCCACCCGGCGAGCCAATGTTGCTCGCCACGGGATCGCTCCACAAGTTTCAATGCGTGTTGATAGGCCTCTACACCTGCGGGAACGTGACGCTCTGCGATGGCCAGCCAACCCAATGTCTCAAAGAAGAAGGCTTTATCATCGTCGTTAAAGTCGGTCGAGATTTTCACTTCGTTGGATGCCTTTTGCATGTACTTCTGCGCTTCGCGGACTCGCTTTCGCGCAAGAGCAAGTTCCGCCAGGCGTGTAAGGGAGAGCGCCGTTGCCGAATGGTCCTCAATCCCTTGCCGCAGATGAAACGCCTTTCGGTACATCGGCGCTGCAAGATCGAGTTGTCCCGACTCGCTATAGAAGTCGGCGTAATTTTCCAGGGCCGAAGCATAATCCTCCGGGTGCTCACGATCGTGCTTGAGGATCTGCAGCGCATGCTCAAAAGCGCTTTGCGCATTGGCCAGGTCTCCCGCCCCTTGGCAAGCGACCGCGAGAATGATGTAGTTCCTGCCCAATTCATCGCCATTGAGCTGGCCAGAATCGATCGCGGTTTTTACAACCTTGGCCGCAGCCTCGAAGCTTCCTCGATTGTTTAACACCAGCGCATCGTGCAGAGCCGTCTGTGGATTCGATTGTCCGAAAGTCGACATTGACAGCAGAAACAGAGTAGGCAGGATCCAATACAAGCGTTTCATGCGCATACTCTGGCGGTGAATGGGCGATCAAGCCACTGAAAATCCGATAAGTCACAGATATCTGCAGGGAGGGGCCAACTTTGTGCAGAGAGCTCAATGCAAGCGCATTATGGTTTTGGGAAGTTTTTATTTTTGTTGGCGTCCCCGACGGGATTTGAACCCGTGTTACCGCCGTGAAAGGGCGATGTCCTAGGCCGGGCTAGACGACGGGGACGGAATCGAAGAATCTGCTGGCAGACATTTGATCGTAGCAACCCTGTCGAGTGCTGTCAAAAACTCTGGGCATCAGTTGTCGATCGAAATCGGAAGCAGATCAGTGCGCAAAATGTACGAAACTAAAAACATGATCCATCAGCAGCGCACTCGAGGTTCGCGGTACTCTGCCTTCAGGTTCCTCGTGTCCTGCCATGTTCTCGCGCGTGTTCGTTTCCTTTCATGGCCTTCTCAGCCAATTTAGAATAAACAGGGCATCGAAGCTGCACGATCAGCGGAGGCTATTATGTCCGATCCACTGTATCTCAGTCTGTGGTTCTCTGACTTCTCCGGACCGGAGATGTTGCCGCACGCGTATTCCGTTTTGCAGCAGTTTCCGTTTTCGGCGCAGCGTCCGGGAGTGACGTACTTGGCCTTGCATCCGTTTTCGTGGAATGAGGCGACGATTCTGGAAAGGAAGTTTCCGGGCGGAATCGATCCCGGGCAGGCAACGCTCATTGCGGCGGAACTGATTCATGACGATTACGCTTATGTGTTCGAAGCTTACTGGGATTTGTGGACGCCGGACGAGACAAGCGGAAATTGGGTGCTCGCCCCCGCTCTGGTGAAATTTATCGTGCAGGGTGAAGAATTTGACGAGAAGGCTTACGAGCAAACCGGCCACATCGAGGTGGATTTCGGTTCCGATGCATATTTCCTGCAGCCAGATACGTCGCTCAACGACCAGACCCAGGCCAAGATTCGCGACAACATCGCAAAGCTGGTGGAATTCTCCAACCAGGTGGAAAAGCAAAGCGGCGCCAACTCCCGTCTTCTGTGGTCGGAGTCAGA
>JASHNX010000031.1 GCA_030041415.1 Candidatus Sulfotelmatobacter sp. | reverse complement strand
AGGATTTCCTGCCGCGAGTGAACATGAACCCCGGGATTGTTCGGGATCGATGCGAAGAAAGTCTTCAAGTCGGGAAATCCGAGCTGCTTAACAACAGCAAGCATTTTGGCTTCGATGATTTTGACCTGCGCCAGGCCAAGCTGATGAATCTCTTCCGGCGTGAAATCTGTAGTCGTGGACTGCTTCACGCAGAACGCATAGTACTCGTCCCCGTGGGGAAGCGACCAAACACCCGGTTCGGGGCGGCCTTTCGGTTCATACTCATCACGGACAAACGTGGCGAACTTCGCGTAGGCTGGCTGGACGGAATCGTGAATGATTGCGAGTCCGGTTTCGCGTAGACGTTTGCGATCGGCCTCTCCTATCTTGTCGGGAAACTTGTTGAACGGTTGCCCGAAGGGATTCTTGTCCGCCGGTGTAGTCGCCAGTTCGTTTGCCTGCTTAACAACTTCGCCGAGAACGCTCTTGGGGGGCATCCAACCGTCGGCCATCCCTTTACGCATCTGGATTTCGACCTGGTCAAAGACACGTGGAATTTGTTTCAGCCTTGATATGTAGTCCTCGTAATCCTTGACGCTGTCGAAGGCGAGGACATTTACCAGCGCGGCCAACTCGATGTGAATGCCGTTCTGTTGATCGACCGGCATTTCCCACGGTTTGAAGCGGGCACCTTCCAGCGCCATTTTCAAATCGCGGACCATGAGCTGATCGTTGAGAACTTCCTGATCGGGGAAGCCAGTGGTGTCGATCGCCTCGAAGCGAGCCAGGAATTGCCGCGCCTGCTCGAGATCGTCATCGACATGTTTCTGGGAGAAATCGTCGAGCTGGTCGTTATAGCGTTTGTCGCCGAGGAAAGAAGCGTAGAGTGGATTGGCCCGCATCGTGTATTCCCACTGTTCCTGCAGAAGATCGTTCAGCGCCTTGCGGCGCGCCTCGAGGTCGGGCGAAGCGGCGGCGGCAAACGCTGGCAGAATCAGAACTGCAGCGGCAAGTGAGCAAATTAGATTTCGCATTGTGACTCCGTGGCAATGGCGCTTTTGACGTTTCCCCCGAACGTCCGGCAAAGGGGCGGGATAATGATACCAGCGCTTTCGACGCGGTAGAATCTGACAGAACGCAATGCATATCACCAGCCGCCGCGGAACCATCGTATTTTTCGTCTCCCTAGGCATCGGCCTGGTGGCGCTGGCGATCGCTCTCAACGTCGGCTGGATCATCCTGAACTGGCGCGAAGGCGTCCTGCTCTTCTTTGGCATTATTTTCTTCGCGCTGATTATCGCCGGTATGATCGTGAACACGAGCTTCCTGGTGCGCGAGCTTCGCCGCAGCGAGCAGCACGACAGTTTCATCAACGCCGTAACCCACGAACTGAAAACGCCGGTTGCCTCCATTCGACTGCATCTGGAAACTTTGCAGCGCCGTTCGCTGCCTGAGCCGCAGAAGCAGGCGTTTTATCAAGTGATGCTCTCCGATACCGATCGCCTGACCCAGACCGTCGAACAGGTTCTTCGCGCCGGGCGAGCGGGAGATAAGAAAGCCGGGCGCGAGAAACTGGCTGTTGACTTCCGCCAACTCGTGCAGGAGTGCATGGAAACCGCTCGAACTCGTCATCACTTGGCCGCCGAAGCCATCCACTACGAGGAAGCAGCGAAGAATGGCGCTGGAATTTCCGTGCTCGGCAACAGCGAAGACCTTCGCACCGCGGTGTTCAACGTGCTCGACAATGCCATAAAGTATTCAGGCGAACATGTGGACGTGCGCGTCCTCCTCGATGCTTCCGATGAGACCCGCGTGGTGCTTAGGGTCGAGGATCATGGCATCGGCATTCCCGCGGACGAACTGAAAAGGATCTTCAAGCGTTTCTACCGCGTGAATCATCGTTTGCTGACGCAGGTAAAAGGCACGGGCCTCGGCCTCTTCATCGTGAAATCGATTACGCAAAAGCATGGCGGTCGAGTGTTTGCCGAAAGCGCAGGCGAAGGCCAAGGTGTCACAATCACGATGGAGTTGCCGAAAGGAAGCGCATGAGCCGGGTTCTGGTCGTCGAAGACGAGGCCCACATCGCGCAGGGCTTGCGGTTCAATCTCGAGGCGGAAGGCTACTCAGCGGAAATTGCCGGCGACGGAGAATCCGCAACCGATCGCCTGCTCCACAAAAAAGAGGATTTCGACGCCGTTGTGCTCGACATTATGCTGCCCGGCAAAGATGGCTTCAGCGTAGTCTCCGAATTGCGCGCCGCGCGAAATTACGTGCCCGTGCTGATGCTCACAGCTCGCAGCCGACCGGAAGACGTGCTGAAAGGTTTTGCCGCAGGTGCTGACGATTACCTGCCGAAGCCCTTCGACTTGTCAATACTTCTCGCCCGCCTGCAAGGGTTGTTGCGCCGCAGCCAGTGGATGCGCGCCGCCCATTCGTCCAGGGTGTCGAGTACGCCCGATCTGCGCGAACCCGGCGCATCCGATCCTCACACAGTCAGCGATTTCGGAACATTTTCCTTCGCTGGCAGGACGATCGACTTTGGCACGCTT
Organism: Candidatus Sulfotelmatobacter sp.; assembly: GCA_030041415.1. GTDB lineage: Bacteria > Acidobacteriota > Terriglobia > Terriglobales > Acidobacteriaceae > Sulfotelmatobacter. Next base: position 18,482 of record JASHNX010000031.1, on the reverse strand, counting down.
GAACTTCGCACTCCTGACAATCTCATCCATCTCACGCTCATGGAATCGGAACTCTTGCGCCATCTCGTCCGCAACGAAGGCCGCATCGTTTCCCGTAAGCAAATTCTCGAAGAAGTTTGGGGATTGCACGAGGACACGGACACCCGCGCCATCGACAATTTCGTTGTTCGGCTCCGCCGTTATATCGAAGATGATCCAGCCCAGCCGCGGTACTTGCTCACGGTGCGCGGTGTCGGCTATCGTTTCGTCGCCAAACCAGAAAATGAGTAACGATCCCAGGCCTATTTGTGCCCTGCGTCAAAGTCACACTCCTCGCTGCCGTTTCGATGCCTTCATTAGAAAATTGCAATGTGGTTCATTCGTCAGAACCGGGCCCCGATTTTACGAAACTGGAACAAAATAAATGTAAGGGGCAGCTTTGTCGCTCATTTGTGCTAGACTCCTGCTCCTCTTACAACTCTCTGGTTCTTGCGTCAGCGTTGCGAGGGCAGCTCCATGTCCAAGAACATTGTGATTTGTTGTGACGGAACCGGAAACGAATATGGCGGCAACAATTCCAACGTCGTCAAACTCTACAGCACATTGATTATCGATGGTCACCGGCAGGTGGGCTACTATCACCCCGGCGTAGGAACCATGGGCGCGCCGAGTGCCCATAACAGGATCAGCGAGCTGTGGTCGCAAGTCATGGGCCTCGCTTTCGGCGCAGGCCTACTGGCGAATGTAGGGGATGCCTACCGTTATTTAATGGACGTCTATGAAGATGGGGACAACGTCTTTCTTTTTGGTTTCAGCCGCGGGGCTTACACCGTACGGGCCCTGGCTGGCGTACTCCACATGTATGGATTGCTCTGTCCCGGTAACAACGGCCTGATTCCTTACATCATCAAAATGTACGCGCGCCGCACGCGCAGCGCGGCCGGAATGACCCAGACGTTCAAGGTAGCGGATGGATTCAAGGCAACCTTCTGCCGCCACTGCCCGCTGCACTTTGTCGGCGTCTGGGATACTGTCAGCTCCGTCGGATGGATCTGGGACCCTCTCAAAGTTCCCTATACAGGCCGCAATCCGGATATGAAGAACGGCCGTCATGCCGTCTCGATTGACGAGCGTCGCTGCTATTTTCGCAACAACTTGTGGGGCGATCCATTTCCCGGCGAAAGCATCAAGCAAGTTTGGTTCGCCGGAGTTCACTCCGATGTCGGCGGCTCCTATGCTGCGGCGGAGAGCGGCCTGTCGCAGATCACATTGGAGTGGATGCTCTGTGAAGCCGTTCCACTCGGATTGCTGGTCGATCGGTCAACGGCAGAACAGGTTCTGGCCAGGGTTCCCCCGACAACGATCCCACCCCCGCCGCCAGTCGAGCCGAATCCAGCACAAAAGATCCACAACTCGCTGACGGCGGCGTGGTGGATTCTCGAATTTCTGCCGCACCAGTATTACGATCCTGTCGAAAAGAAACCGAAGTGGCGGATTCCCTTGGGCGCTCCGCGCATTATCCCTGAGGATTCCGTGATGCACGCAACGGTGATCGAGAAACTCAAGATCGATCCGGAATACAAGCCACCCAATTTGCCAGAGCATTACACGGTCGAACCGAGAAACGCCTGCCGCTTTCCATGAGAGGCGGAAAACAAGATGCCCGGACACGTGTCCAGGCATCTGCCGGGGCAGCTCACACCCTTAGAACAAGTTCCACAGGAACTGGTTGTAAACATCGTGATGGTACTGCACTTCCGGTGCCTTCACGAACGTTCCCAGCAGGCGTGGACAGCGATCGGCTGCGGCCTGTTTTAGATCGGCGTACCGGCCCTTCACGTCTTCGCCGAGGAGTTCTGTCGTCCACTCCGCTTTGCGGAAATTCGCCAGGGCGTCGTAAATGTTGTCCGGCAAATATCGCTCGGCCTGGCGCAGGTTCTTGATCTTCGCGGTTTCGCCATCGATGCCGGTTTTAAAGATCGCCAGCATCACCAGGTAGGGATTCGCGTCGGGAGCTACTGATCGCACTTCGACCCGCATGCTCTTTTCGTTGCCGATGGGAATGCGAATCATCGATCCGCGATCGACCGGCGAAGCTTTGATCTGATTCGGCGCTTCGAAGTGCGGATCGAGACGGCGATACGCATTCACGCTGGCATTGAGCAGCAGACAAATATCGTTGCCGTGGGTAAGAATGCGATCCAGAAATGCCCATCCAGTCTTGCTGAGTTTTTCTTCGCCCTTCGCATCCCAGAACAGATTCTTTCCGTTCTCGCTGATGGAAACGTTGGTGTGCATGCCGCTTCCATTGACGCCAACAACCGGTTTCGGAAGAAATGACGCGGTCAAACCCATATTGGTGGCGACCTGCCGGCAAATCAGCTTGTAAAGCTGAATCTGATCGGCTGCCGCGACAACTTCGCCATATCCATAGTTAATTTCAAACTGTGATGGCGCAACTTCCGGATGGTCCTTTTCATTCTGGAAGCCCATCGCGCGCTGCACTTCGGCGGTCGTGTCAATAAACGTGCGCAAGGCATCTCCAGGCAGGGAATGGTAGTAACCGCCGGTGTTGACGTACTCAAATTTTCCGGTCTGGTAGTAACTGCGCTCGGCATCGACTCCTTTGAACAGAAAGCCCTCAATCTCGTTCGCCGCATTCAACGTGTAGCCTTTTTTCTTGTAAAGCGCGTCGGCATAGTTCTTCAGCACGCCCCGAATGTCGGCTGAATACGACGTTCCGCCCTTGTCGATGACCTCACCAAACACCAGGACCTTGCCCGAACCGAAGACGTCTGCCGGCGCCCAGTAAAACGCCGACCAGTCGATGCCCAGCCGCAAATCGCTCTCGCGCTGTGCGGTGAAGCCGCGAATCGAAGATCCGTCGAACGTAAGATTGTCCCAGCTCTTGATCAGGAACTTTTTATCGTAATCCAGCATGTGCAGCCGCCCTTCGAGATCGCTGAACAGGACGGTCACAGCTTTGATACGCTTCTCGTCGGTCAAATACTTTAGGCGCTTTTCCTGAATCTTGCCGATCGGCACTCGATTCCGCCGCTGCTCCTTTGCTTCCAGATTCAGATCTTCGAGTTCGTCGTAGGTAAGTGCCAGAAAATTGCGCAGTTCGCTAGGCATGGATTTCCTTCAGTCTCCTGTTCGAATATCGGCAAATATGTTTGGGCAAACAACACCGGTTCTGTCGATTGAAAATGGCTGGAATTTCAACCCAGAAGAATATCCTGAGCGGGTGTGCACCGCCAATCGAAAAAGCTGATGTTCGGGATAAAAGAGATTTATTGAAATGGTCTAAACGGCCGGATTTACTGCTGGTGAGTCGACGCCCCGGCGGCGATTTCACGCAATGCGCCAACGAACCCCACAGCCGAATTCGGATCCGAGAGCGAGTCCAGCCTCACGGTTGCCGAGAATTGTGGCGACTCCGGGCGGAATCGTACCTGCAAAATATCCTGTCTTCGCGCGGACATCAGCGCATTCAATTCCGCCGCCGGATCTTGTTTCCAGTGCGTACGCGTTGTCAGAATAATCGGACCCGGTTCGTAAACTTCCCATTCCCGCTGGCCGTGTTTGGGGCCTGTGATGCCGCGGTTTTGTGCCGTCCAACGATGCCGCACTACCTCTAAATAAAAACTCGGAGAACCGCCCAGATCTGCATCAAAAGTCAGGGTTTCCTCCTGGCGCTGCCAATAGCTCACCAGCCACTGCACGGGTAGAGCTCGAGGATGAAACCTTAGGGTCACGCTGGCATTTTCGAACCAGTGCGAATGAAAGTGCAGCCTCGCCTCCATACGCGAACTGCCCACCCAACGTGCCTCCAAAATCCGCCCTTTGCCGGCGCATGCACTGTGCACCCACTTCAGAGCGGCTGCTCCTTTTTTCCGATTGTAGGCCGAAAACACGAAGTACCAGATTGCCAGGACGGCGACGGAGCCAGCCACGTCGATCAGCAGAAGGTGCCCCACAACACTCCTCTGATGCCCATCCTACGTCCGAGGTTGCGGCTGGCGCAAGAGTCTATCGTCCACTAATTTTTTGCAGGAAGAGAGCGTTGGATTTGCCTCGCATCATGAGTTCGGCTGGCCTCTCTCATTGCGGCTCTCCCAGCCTCCGCGAGCGCGGGGTGCAAGACTCGAGCTGCGAATTCACCCGGCTCAAGTGAATGCTCATGTCTGCCGATGCAACATCCAGCACTCTTAATGAGGGAGCGGCTGCAAAAAACGCTGAGAAAAAACCATTAGAGAACGCTATGAACAGCGCTGCGACTGTACGAAGTGTGCCAACTCCCACCACCGACCGAAGACGGTACAAACGCTTCCGCCTGTCGGTGCCAATTTCCATCACTAGCGAGGACGGTTCTGTCATTCCCGCCATCACCCTTGAAATCAGCGAAGGTGGTCTTTCCGCTGTTCTTGTTTCGGAGTTGCAGATTGGTGACCTGGTGAAGGTCTATCCGGTAGCCGGCGAGACGCTGGTTGCCCAGGTTCGCCGTCGCGTGGGAAGGGTCTATGGTTTCGAGTTTCTAAACCCATCCGATCAGCAAGTCTCCCGGCTGCGAGAGGTTTGCAGCCGGCTTCCTCGTTATCCTGACAGCAACAGAATGGGAATTTGAAGAGAAAGTTTCCCGCTAGCGCCCGACAGCGCCGCTGCCGCTACAATGGCAAGGTGCCGCTTGCCATCAGAGATTCCCAAATCCAGGATTTCGAAATCCGGGACTTCCAGCCCGCCGACCTCGATACGCTTTGGCGGATCGATCAGGAATGCTTTCCGCCTGGGATCTCCTATTCTCGCACTGAACTGAAAATTTACTTGCGCCGGCGCGGGGCGTTCGCCCTCGTCGCCGTGGCAACGCCAAAACAGCACGCTCGCAAGTCCGCAGGTGCGGGAACGCAACAGCCGCACTCCGCCGATTTGCCCGGCACCATTGCCGGCTTTATCGTTACCGAAGTCGAGCGCGGCAAGGGACACATCATTACGATCGACGTGGTCGCATCGGCGCGCCGTCACGGCGTGGGATCGCGGCTGATGAGTGGTGCCGAAGCGCGTCTCCGCGCCTTTGGGTATTCTCTGGTCGAGTTGGAGACCGCGGTCGACAACGTCTCCGCGCTCGCTTTCTACAAGCGTCATGGGTACGCGGTGGTCGGGACCATTCCGCGGTATTACTCGAACGGCGTGGATGCGCTCGTGCTGCAAAAGCCGCTTGCGGTTCTACGTATGCAAAGTTGACGAACACCGGTTGCAATGAACAAAGATTCGACTAAACGACGACTCACGCATAAAACCAGGCGAATGAAACATTCCAGTATCAAAGTTGCGATTCAAGGAGAGCTCGGTTCGTTCAGTCACGAAGCCGCAGAGCGCATGCTGCCCGGTTGCACGGTCGTGCCTTGCGCCCGCTCCGTGGAAGTCTTCGATCGCGTCGGGCGCGGCTCGGTCGGCGCTGCCGTGATTCCAATCGAAAACTCCCTGGCCGGCACGGTCGCCGAGCATGCCGATCTGCTGGTCGCGCGCGATGTGTTCATTCAGGCTGAATTCATGTTGCGCATCGTCCATAACCTGATTGCCGCGCCGGGAACTAAGCTGAACTCGGTTCGGCGGGTGTTTTCGCATCCGGTCGCGCTCGACCAGTGCCGGGACTTTTTCCGCAAGCATACGCAAATCGAGCCCGTGCCGTTTTATGACACGGCAGGCAGCGTGAAGCATGTGATCGACGACAATCTTCCGGACGCAGCCGCAATTGCCGGACATCAAGCCGCTAACGAGTACAGCGGCAAGATTCTTCAGGCCGGCATCGAAGACGACAATCGCAACTTCACCCGCTTTTTTCTGATTCGTAAACTGCCGGCCGCCCGCAACGCGAAACGCAAGCAGAAGGGAAGTCCCGCCACCTACCTGCGGCTGATTCCACACGGTGCCAATAAGACTTCGATTGCCTTCAAAGTCGCCAACGTTCCGGGGGCGCTTTTCAAATCGCTGAGCGTGTTTGCCCTGCGCGACATCAGCCTGAGCAAAATCGAATCGCGACCGATGCGTGGACGGCCGTGGGAGTACGTCTTCTACGTCGACTTCCTGCGTGGCGACGACGAAGCCGCGCGCAACGCGCTGCGGCATCTGCTGGAAGTCGCCGATTTCGTGAAAGTGCTCGGGATTTATCCGGCGGCTTGAGCACGTTCGCTCCGTTGACTCGGTTGCTGCCGGCACGTCGTGAATTTCTCCTCGAAATAAATTTGTACGGTGCGCGGCTCTGCGCCGGAGCTTGAGGACAGAAGCTGGATTCGGGTAGGCGGCAGGCCGTTTGCATGGCGCACCCGCCCTCGGTCCTCCGCACAAGCCCCGGTACCTTGGGCATCATTGCCATACTCAAAATTGCCGATAGAATCCGAATCCGCATTAGAGTAGGATTCGGTGGCTCAAGCCAGTGAGGTTGAAACCTTTCGGTTCAGATCTCATCTAAGCTTGAGTGAGTTACACTCAAGGAGAGCCAATGAGCCAAGAGCCGCTTTCCGAGCAAGTTCCTAAGCAACGAGAAATAAACGATGTACGGGCGTTGCCCGTGCTGCCCGTGCGCGATACGGTTCTGTTTCCGCACGCGGTTCTGCCCCTGACCGTGGGTCGTGAGAGTTCCGTTCAGCTGATCAACTCGCTCGGCGAAGATAAAACCATCGTCGTTGTGGCACAGCGCGAAGCCCGCGTCGATACGCCGCAACCTTCTGACCTTTATACCGTCGGCACTTCTGCCATCGTTCATAAAGTCGTAAAAATGCCCAACCAGAGCCTGTTTGTGTTTGCTGAGGGCCTGGAGCGCGTTCGCCTGGGCGAGTTCACGCAACTTGCGCCATTCATGCGGGCGCGCGTATTGCCCATCCCGGAAGCAATTCCGCCCACTACTTCGCAGATCGAAGCTCTGCAGCGCAATGTGTTGACCCTGTTCCAGCAGATCGTGGCTGGCTCGCCGACATTGTCCGACGAGCTTTCCACCGTCGCCATGAACATTGACGAGCCTGGACGCCTGGTCGATTTCATCGCTTCTTCGCTGCCCTCGCTTTCGACGCCGGATAAGCAGGACACGCTCGAGACGCTCGACACCAAAGTGCGGCTGGAAAAGATCAACCAGCACCTGGCGAAAGAACTCGAAGTCCAGCAACTGCGCAACAAGATTCAAAGCGAAGTGCAGGACCGCGTGCAGCAGACGCAGCGCGAGTATTACCTGCGCGAGCAGATGAAGGCCATCCAGAAAGAACTGGGCGAGCAGGATGAAGGCCAGCGCGACGTCGAGGATCTTAAAAAGAAAATCGACGAAGCCGGTATGCCCGATGACGTCAAGAAAGAAGCGCTCAAGGAATTGGGACGGCTTTCTCGCATGTCTCCCATGGCCGCCGATTATTCGCTGACCCGCAACTACGTTGAGTGGTTAGCCGTGCTGCCGTGGGCGAAGACTTCGGGGCAGGAGATCGAAATTCCCAAGGCGAAGGAAATTCTGGATGCGGACCACTACGATCTCGAAAAAGTAAAAGACCGCATTCTCGATTATCTTTCTGTCCGGCGGTTAAAGCCGAACATGAAGGGACCGATTTTGTGCTTCGTCGGCCCTCCGGGCGTCGGCAAGACATCGCTCGGCAAATCGATCGCACGCGCTCTCGGCCGGAAATTCGTGCGTCTATCTCTTGGTGGAGTGCACGACGAAGCCGAGATTCGCGGCCATCGCCGCACTTACATCGGTGCATTGCCCGGACAGATCATCCAGGGCATTCGCCGCGCCGAAACCAAGGATCCGGTTTTCATGCTCGACGAAATCGATAAGGTCGGGCGCGATTTCCGTGGCGATCCTGCTTCTGCCTTGCTGGAAGCGCTCGATCCCGAGCAAAACGCGTCGTTCCGCGACAACTATCTCGACGTCACGTTCGACCTGTCGAAGGTGCTATTCATCACGACCGCGAACATGCTCGACCCGATCGCCGAGCCTTTACGCGACCGCATGGAGATCATCGAACTGCAAGGCTATAGCGAAGAAGAAAAACTGCATATTGCATTCCGTTATCTGATTCCGCGGCAGGTGGAAGAGAACGGAATCACGGCCGAGCAGATCGAGTTCCCTGAGGATGCGGTCCGCTACATCATTCGCCATTACACGCGCGAAGCCGGTGTGCGCAGCCTCGAGCGAACCATCGGTACGATCTGCCGCAAGCAGGCTCGCAGGTTGGCCGAGGGCAAGCACGAAAAGCTGGTGGTGACGCAGGAGATCATTCAGGAGTTTCTCGGCGGGATCAAAATTCGCACCGAGGGAGAACTCGAAGAGCGAACCCAGCGTCCCGGCGTGGCGGTTGGTTTGGCATGGACTCCATCGGGCGGGGACGTGCTTTTCGTTGAAGCCAACGCCATGAAAGGCAAAGGCGGATTCACCATGACCGGCCAGATCGGGCAGGTGATGCAGGAGTCGATGCAGGCCGCTTTGACGTGGGTCCGCTCGAACGCTGCGCATCTGGGAATCGCCGACGAATTCTTCGCCGATCACGATATTCACATGCACGTACCGGCGGGCGCGATTCCCAAGGATGGCCCTTCTGCTGGGGTGACGATGGCGACTACGCTGGTCTCATTGCTTTCAGGGAAGCATGTGCGTCCGCTGACGGCAATGACAGGCGAAATCACGCTGAGCGGCAATGTGCTTCCCGTGGGAGGCATCAAGGAGAAAGTTCTCGCCGCAAAGCGGGCTGGCGTCACGACCATCATTCTCCCGGCGGAGAACAAGACCAACGTTGAGGAAGATCTCACGCCACAGCAACTGGAGAATGTGACTATCCATTATGTAAAGACCATCGGCGAGGCGCTGCGCGTTTCGCTGCCCGAGGTAGCCGAGTCGCTGGCGGCAAAAACCATTCTGCCTCCGCCCAAGGAAACCAAGGCAGAGCATACCGCGGTGCAACCGGTTCAGCCGCCGGTCGTGGCGCAGGACAAAGTGGTCAGCTGGCACTCGTAAGCACTTGATTAGCATTTAAGATTTGGCCGCAGCCTTCGATTTAACGCTGCGGCCAATTTTTTTGGCTACTTCCAAATTCATTGCCGCAGCCCTGAAACGAGCAGAAATCCTTACTCGCGCGCTAAACTGGCAACTGATCCTATGCGTGTGCGCGTCCTTTTTTTCGGCATGTTGAAGGATATGGCCGGCCAAACGAGCGATTGCATGGATCTCCCCGCCGGGGCGTCCGTCGGCGACCTGCTCGATCGATGCGCCTCTCAATCACCGGCAATGAAGGCCGCCATGCCGTCCGTCGCTATCGCCGTGAATCAACAATACTCGGCGACCGGCGCGGTGCTGCATGACGGCGATGAAGTCGCGCTGCTTCCGCCGGTGAGCGGCGGATCTGCAACTTCCAATCCCCACCGAGCTTCGATCGTTCGTGTACCGATTGACTCGAACAGCATCCTCGACCGGATCAAACGTGGCGAAGATGGCGCGGCCGTCATTTTCGAGGGAGTGGTGCGCAATCAGACGCGCGGGCGAAAAACCCTTTACCTCGATTACGAAGCATACGAGCAAATGGCATTGCAGCAGATGGAATCCCTCGCCGAGCAAGCGCTCCGGCAATTCCAGGTGCGAGATGTTGCCCTGGTTCATCGCCTCGGCCGGCTCGAGATTGGCGAAACCAGCGTGCTGATCGTGGTCGCCTCCGCGCATCGCGCTGCCGCATTCGACGCCTGCCGCTGGCTGATCGATACTCTCAAGCGTACCGTTCCCATCTGGAAGAAAGAGCATTTCGAAGATGGCTCTGTCTGGGCCGATGGCGAACCGTTTCCTGCGGAAATTCCCCGTGCCTCAGGCAGCCCCAACCCGGACCGCGCATCTAAGTGAGCGGGCTTGTCTTAACCAAACTCTCAGATCGCAGCTGAGGTGCACATCGCCAATCGCCCAACGGATCAACTTGCGAAGGTATACTGCTTCTCGCCGAATGAGGAATCCGTCTACGCTGATGTTGCTTCTGCTGGCTTGCGCCGCCGCGCTCGCACAGCAGCCGGGGAGCCAACAGCGTCCGGAAACCACGCTCAAAGTTGATGTCAAGCTGGTCAATGTCTACGTTACCGTTACCGATGCTCACGGATCTCCGGTTGCGGGATTGAAGAAAGAGAACTTCGCTGTCCTCGAAGACGGGATTCCACAAACGATTTCGGTATTCGACAAGGAGTCTGTGTTTCCGCTTTCGATTGCGCTCGCGATTGATACCAGCCTGAGCACGCGGCATGACCTGCCACTCGAGCAGGCTTCGGCCAAGAGATTTGCGCGCGACATTATGCGCCCGATCGATGCCTTGTCGGTTTTCGGTTTCAGTGAAGCCGTGTCGCAGTCGGTTTCCTACACGGCCGACTTGAAGCGTATCAACGAGGGAATTGACCACATCCGCTTGGGAGCTGCCACGGCATTGTTCGACGCCGTTTATCTCGCTTCCCGGTCGCTCGACCGCCGCCAGGGCCGCAAAGTTCTGGTGCTCATCACCGACGGCGGAGACACCATCAGCAAAATCGACTACCAGCAGGCTGCCCGCGCGGCGGAAGAGGCGGAAGCCTTGGTTTATAGCATCATCGTCGTGCCCATCGAAAACAGCGCGGGACGCGAAACTGGTGGCGAGCACGCGCTGATTCAACTTTCCGAGGATACCGGCGGCAAATATTACTACGCGACTTCGGTATCCCAGCTTGATGACGCTTTTCACCAGATCAGCGACGAACTTCGCACGCAATATCTGCTGGCATACTATCCGGTGCAGAGGCTGGCGAACTCGCAGTTCCGCCGCATTCAGGTCGAGATCAAAGCCCCCGGAGGCGAGTCCTATCAAGTCCGCCACCGCGTCGGTTACTACACAACCAAGTCCGATTTCTGAAGCCGATTGTGTTGTGCGAATTCCCTGCGAGACCGGGCCACGGAAACGTTTAAGGCTGGGAACATTAAGATGAAACACGCGCGGGTTTGATATCCTCAGAGCTTCCGTCGAAACAGGGTTTGCGACAAAGGTTGGACTTCAAGCATGAGCTTGAGAGTTCCGCACAAGGCATAAGAAAGGTTCTGTGAATACTGCTAATCAGAGGTTTGCTATTTTGGGTTTCCGGTCCGGTTCCTGTTCCATAGTGTTAGTTGTCCTGGCGGCGGCGCTTTCGGCCGTTGCACCTCTTCTCCCCGCCCAAACCGTGGCTACCGGCAGCATCGTCGGGATGGTCACCGATACCAAAGGCAAGCCTGTCGCCGGAGCCAAAGTTGAAATTACAGATATTGCCACATCCTCGCCGACTTATCTCTTGACGTCGCCAGCCGGATGGTATTCGTCAGGTCCGATTCAGCCGGGCACCTATTCGGAACGAATCGAAGCCAAGGGCTTTATGACGGCTCACCTCAAGCTCTCCGTTCACGTCGGGAATACGGAGACGGTGAAAGTAAAGTTGCAAGCTGGCCCGCAAATCTCGGTCATCGAGATGTCACAGGCTTCTCTGGTCAATATCGATCAAACCGGCGTGCAGAATCTCCGCGATGAACAACGCATGGAGAAGCTGCCGATCAACGGTCGCAATGTCTTTGATTTCGCGCAGCTCGATCCTGGTGTGCAGATTCAGGATGGCGGTATTTTCGATGCAACTAAGAATAGCGTGGACGCGATCTCGGTGCAGAGCCGCTACGGCCGCGGCACAAGAATCTCGGAAGATGGCCTCGACATCAACGATGAGATTGTCGGTGCGCCCACGCAAAACATTCCTGCAGGCGCGATCAAAGAATTTCAAGTCGCGCAGTCCGCCCCGGATCTTTCAACCCCTCCGGCTTCCCCGGGTTCTGTGAACGTGATCACGCGTTCCGGCGGGGACAAATTGCACGGAGAGCTTTTCGGTTCTTACCGTGGCGATCAAGGCGCGGCATCGCAGCCGACCAGCGCGCCGCAATCGTTTTCGCGCGAAATCTTCGGTGGAGATGCCGGCGGCACGATCGTCAAAAACAAGGTCTTCTGGTTCGCCGACGCCGAGCGCGCCAAGCAGGATCTTCTCGAGCCCCAGCCTTTCGCTTATCCCTTTAACCTGCTCGGCGGCGATCTTTCTGAACCGTATCGCGGCTTCGATACCGACGAACGCATCGACTGGAACATGCGCGGAAGCACGCGCGCCTTCTATCGTTTCAATTTCTTTCAAGCCACCGATGTTCGCCCTTTTGGCGCTGCGAGTTCCACGCAAGACCTGAAAACTGACACCAACACTGCAACCAACGCAGTCGGCGTCGATTTCCAGACCGGAGTTTACGCTCATAGCTTTCGTGTGGAATATCTGAAGCTTCGCAGCTCGATTGCCGACGCCACAGGTGCGCTCGGTGGATTCGATAATCCCATCCCCGGTCTCGGCATCAACATCGGCGCTTCCAGCGAAGGGAATTGCGTTCTGAGCGGCGGCGGTTCTTATTGCGGCGGCCCAAGCTGGCTGGGACCGCAACGTGAAGTTCAATCCGATAAACAGGTGCGCTACGATGGCACCCGCGTCTTGGGCGAGCACATCATCCGTTACGGTGTTGACATAAACCGGATCGATGGCGCACGGCTCGCCGACTTCGGGGTTTCTCCCCAGGTGGGCACGACTTCTTCACTCGCCTTCGCATCACCAAATCCAATTGATTATCCTGCCAATTATGTGACTCTCGGCAACGGGCTCGACTTTTCCACTCCACATTCTGCATTCGGTTTTCAAGCGGGTGGCTTGAATCCGAACACTCGGTTGCAGCTGTATGTTGGAGATTCGTTCAACCTCAAGCCGCATTTGAGGTTGACCTACGGCCTCCAGTATCTGCACGATTCCGGCCTCACCGATAACAGCCTGGGACCGCTCCCCGCGCTGAATCAGTGGGGCGCAGGTTACGGCGACCGCGTTCACGACCCCGCCTGGGATTTGGCTCCGCGAGTCGGTTTTTCGTGGAACGTCGGCGGCGCAGGCAGCACCGTGGTTCGTGGTGGCGCGGCATTAATCTACGCAGATCCGCTGCTCAATAATCTTCTTTATGACACCCCGGCGCGGCTTGCCCAGGGAAATTTTCTTTCCACGCCGGAGGTCTGCTCGGGCGGTGCGGCTGCGCCATTCCCTTGGCCAACCAGCCTGACTGGCGTGAGCTCGCTCGCCGGCGGCGCGGCCAAGGTCGTCTCCACTCCGACTGGTTTGCAGGCGCTGCCCACTTTTTGCGGAGGCACAATTGCGGCCGTCGCGCCGGCGATTCTCGCGCTCAGCAGTGCATATCAGGCTGCCGCCGCTGGAACCGTCGCCGCGGTCAACAGCAACTTCGTCGGTACTACTCTGACCGCATTGAACAACCGCGGCTACGACCTTCTCTATCCCGGCTACCGCACGCCGCGCTCGTACCAGATGAACCTGGGATTTGACAAGGCGATCAGCGAATATACAAAGATCAGCGTCTATTACATGCGCAACATCGGCGAGCATTATTTGATCGGTCAGGATATCGATCACAGCGGTGCGGCCCGCAGCTTCAACCAAGCCAATGCTCTCGCCGCCCGCGACGCTGCACAACTTTCTCACGGCTGCCCCGCGGGATTCGGCGTCGCAACCTGCATGGTGGCAAAGTTGGGGATCGCCGGCGCACAGGCCGCATACTCCGCGGCCGGCCTCGATTCCAACCTGCAAGCCGCAGGCGGCGGACCTTGCACTTATTGCGCATTCCCCGGCGTTAACACCGTTACCGGAAATACCGGCGCGCTCGGAGGCGTCGATATGCTGTTGCCCGCCGGACGTTCGCTCTACAGCGGCTTCCAGGCAAGAATGGTGCAACACGTTGCCAAGTTAGCTCGCGGAGTGAAGAATGCCGATTTCGAGATCTCGTACAGCTATTCGAAATTCGTGAGCCAGGCTCAGGATGAAGATGCCATCAATTTGGCGATCGACAACGATGCCCCAACGCGCTTTACTGGTCCCGATGCGCTCGACCGCAAACATCAATTTTCGCTCGGTGGAACTTTCCAGTTGCCCTTGTTTACTAAACTGAGCTTGGTCGGCCATTTTTATAGTCCGCTGGCGCAAAACCTCTTGCTTCCCCAATCCACAAACGGGGGAGAAATTTTCTCGACCGATTGGTTGGGCACCGGATTGCCAGCCGACGGAACTCCGGAACCTCTGCCGAACACTCAGATCGGCCAATTTGAGCGTGGCACTAACATTGGCAACTTGCACACTGTGATCACGAAATATGACCACACCTACGCCGGCACTCTCACGCCCGCCGGCCAGTGCCTTGTCGCCAATAGCGCACCCAATAATCCCTTCACTTGTCCGGGGCTAGTTTCTGGGTTTCCCGTCATGACCGCGAATGATATGGTTGCTCTCAACTGGATCATGCCGACGATTGATTCCGTGCCGCAACAGGCCGTCGGAATCCCGTGGTTCAAGTCGATGGATGTGCATCTCGCTTGGCCTTTCACCATCAAGGACCACGTGACCATCGAGCCGAGCGCCAGCGTGTTCAACGTATTCAACTTCTCGAACGCTTTCCTTCCCGGGAACTCGATGAACAACTCGCTGTTGCCTGGAGTCAATGGATTCTTGGCGCCCACTGTGATTGGCGGGGTGGTGCCGGGCAGCAGCCTCGCTCCGTTTCGCGCGAACTACCAATCGGGAACTTACGCCTCGGGAACGCCCCGCACATTCGAATTTGGTTTTCGCGTCAGCTTCTAGCAGGCCGGCGCTCGCCCCAACTTGTGTAAAATGTCTGCATGGCTGTTCGCGCACAAGGACCCGCCCGTGCAGGCAAGCATGGCAGAACTCCTCCTCCGGAAGAGACTTTTGAAGAAGCCTCGTTTCTTAAAGGCCTTGGAGAAAAGCAGAGACAGGTCAGTGTCAAGCTGATGGATGGCAACATCGTCACCGGCTGGATCGAATACTACGACAAAAACATGGTACGCCTGACTCGGGACGGCGCACCCAATCTGTTCATCTTCAAGCACGAAATCATGTACATCGCCGAAGATGGCGGCAAGAGGAAATAGTCGTTCGTCGCTCCCTGGCCCAGAATGCCTTCAAACTCCTCGGAAGCCGAAAGCTTTCTTCCAGCCATGGCGGCCATCGCCCGCGAAGCGGGTGCGTTGCTGATGGATTATTTTCATCAGCATCTCAAAATCGAGTACAAAGGCGAGGCCGATCTGGTCACAGCAGCCGACCGCGCTGCTGAAAAACTCATTCGTGAGCGCATCACGCAGAATTGGCCCGATCATGATGTGCTTGGGGAAGAGCAAGGGCTGAGCGATCGAGGCAGCGATTATCGCTGGTATGTCGATCCGCTGGATGGAACCACGAACTTCGCGCACGGCTTTCCGGTCTTCTGCGTCTCGCTGGCTCTCGAACACCGTACTTCGAAGCTGGACGGCGAACGCGTCGCTGGTGTAATTTACGATCCCACGCGGGACGAGCTGTTTTCCGTTGCAAAGCGCAAAGGCGCGCACTTCAACGGCCAAGCGATTCACGTATCAAAAATACGCAGCTTGCAGGAAAGCCTTGTTGCTACCGGCTTTCCCAGCCACAAGCGGCACAAGAATCCGAATATTTACTTTTATCATCAGATCACTCTGCGTTCGCATGGCGTGCGCCGTGCCGGATCGGCTGCGCTCGATTTGTGCAACGTGGCCTGCGGCCGGTTCGATGGATTTTGGGAATTCAATCTCAATCCTTGGGATACAGCGGCGGGAGTTCTGCTGGTGGAAGAGGCCGGCGGCAAAGTCACCCGTTTTGATGGTTCACCGTTTGAATTGAACAGCCGCGAGACGCTGGCGACGAACGGACTGATTCATGCCGAACTGATGCGGGAGTTTGCCGAGATCTTCGCTGGCCGCGGGTTGGAAACACCGCCCGACCCACGGGAGTACAAGAGATAAGATTTTCCCGTGCTCATTTATGCTCCCCGTGGTAAAAAAGCGAGGCACTGATAATCCAAGAGGGAATTCGTATGAGCTCTGATTCGCGCGCAAGCCGGATTTCGTATGTCGCGACATTGTTGGTCTGCGGCGTGCTCGTTATGACTACGGCGGCCTCGCCGGTCGCGGCTCCAGACGCCGCCTACGTTCAATCGTTCGAGAAATGGAAGGCCGATCAGACCGACGATCTAAAACAGAAATGGCTTCCGCTCGCTGGACTTTACTGGCTCAAGCCGGGCGCGAGCCCGTTCGGCTCCGCGGCAGATAATGCCGTCGTCTTCCCTAAAGGTCCCGCTCACGCGGGCGAATTCGATCTCGCGGGCAAGGCAGTCAGCCTCAAACTGTTGCCCGACGCGCATGCAACGATCGCCGGAAGAAGCGCCGCCAGCGCAATCCTCGATCCCGACACTTCCGGGCACCCGACCGAAATCGAAATGGGCAGCCTGCGCTTTCACGTGATCGTTCGCGGCGAGCGCGTAGGGATTCGATTGAAAGACTTGGAGAGCCCTGCTGTTGCGAAGTTCAAAGGCATGACTTTCTATCCTCTCGATTTGAACTATCGCGTCACGGCAAAGTGGGAGCCTTCGGACGGCAAGAAAACCATCGATGTCCCGAACGTTCTCGGCGATGTAACTCCGGTGCCGGTCGCGGGAACGGTTGTATTCAACATCAATGGCCAGGAGCAGAGGCTGACCGCATGGAGTGGCGATTCTGCGAAGGGATTGTCGTTCGTGTTCAACGATCTGACTGCGAAAACCGACACCTATCCCGGCGGGCGCTTTCTCGATACCGATCCGGTCGTCAACGGCACGGTCATTCTCGATTTCAACCGCGCCTATAACCCTCCCTGTGCCGTGACGCCGTATGCGACCTGCCCGCTCGCGCCGAAAGAAAACCGGCTGCAAGTAGCGATTGCCGCTGGAGAAAAGTTCGACAAGTCGTCGCACGCGCACCACTGACCCGTGTCTGGATGTTCCGCGGCAGGCCGCCCCGCTGATCCAGCCGCGCTACAATTGATCAGGGGCCGCTTTCGCTGCGGTCCACTTTTTATTCTTTGGGTTCACACGTGATCAATTCTCTTCTCGAACGCAAAATCGAAAAACGTCCGGGCCGCGTCCTGCTGAAAGGGCGCGTTCTTTTTCTCACCGAAGATCCTGAACTGATCAAGCGGCAGCTTGCGGGCGAAGACCTGCCATGGGACACGAAGAATCCGGCGAACAATCCTAAGCTGCGCGACGACATTTCGACGGACGAGATCACCCCCGCTCATTATTGTTTCTATTTCGATGAAACGCTGGGCGAGATTCCGTATCTCGGCTTGAAGTGCGGCAGCGTGACGCCGATCGGCCGTGGCGACGTGAAGCGTGGCGGATTCGTCGCGGCGGTGAGCGGCAAGCGGCGCGGGAAGGGATCGAGCCGCGAGCAGTCCCCGTATGCAGAGATGTGCGCCGGCATCAAGCTTGTGATCGCGGAAAATATTGAGCGCATTTACAAACAGAATTGCCAGAATCTGGGAGTGCTGACTTCGACCGATTTTTCACTGATCCATAAGATTCGCGCCGGAGAAGAGATTGCTTTAACCGAGTTTACGAAAGGCGAAGATGAGATCACGCGGCAGGTGATCGAGTATGGCGGGTTGTTTCCGTTTAACGTCGCGAGAATGCAGAAGAAAGTCTTCTTGCCGCCAATCGAGAACGCGGCCGCGGACAGCCGCGCCACACGTCCAATGACTCTTGCCGAGAAGATTTTTGCGCGGCACATGATTAATGAAAAAGGCGAGGCCGGTGTCCCTTCCGTTAAACCCGGTGACAGCGGCTTTGCCAAGGCCGATCTGCGTTTCAGCCACGAATACGTTACGCCGATGGCCGCTATTTTTTTCGAGCATTATGTCGGCAAGGATGCCAAGGTCAACGATCCCTCCAGCATCATCTTCTTCCGCGATCACCTGACATTTCTCGACGAAGTCATCTCCGAGGAAAAGAAAAAGCTCGGCCTGCTCGATCTGGCGACGCAACTTAAACTCAAGCAGCAGGATTTTGCCGCCAAGCAGGGAATTAAGCTGCATGGCGAATTGAAAGACCGAAAAGGCTCCGAAGGGATTTGCCACTCGATCGTTCTCGAGAGCTACGCGCTGCCCGGACAGTTGAACATCGGTTCGGATTCTCATACGCCGCATGTGGGGGCGATTGGCTGCGTGGCGTTTGGCATTGGCACGACCGACGTTTTCAATGGCTGGATTACGAAAGACGTTCGCGTGAGGGTGCCGGAGTCGGTGCGCGTGGTGATTCGCGGCAAAAAACACGCGAACGTGACGGCGAAAGATTTTATCCTGAAAATTCTGAGCCTGGATTACGTCCGCAGCGGCAAAGCCCTTGCCAAGGTCATGGAGTACGCGGGCGAAGCGATCGAAGAACTCAGCGTTGACGAGCGGGCGACCATGACCAATATGGCGGCCGAGATCGGCGGCTTTACCGGCATTGTCGCGCCAGATAAGAAAGCGGTCGATTTTCTCGTTGAGCGCCGCGGCATGGATCGACGAAAAGCCGAGGCGATGATCGA
>JASHNX010000030.1 GCA_030041415.1 Candidatus Sulfotelmatobacter sp. | reverse complement strand
TCCTGTAGTTCTTCGGGCAATTGGCCGGCAGGCAGCAATACGCATTGCGGATTGAAAAACAGTGGCCGCGCCGCATCGTTCCCTGAAAAGACTGAGTTCAGATGCCGCCGCGAGATCAGATGCAACGGCAGATGCTCAAGCGAACAGTGAAATTGCTGGGGAGGCAGGGTCGCGTCCAGGGTTGGTCGCGACACTGTCCCCATCAAGCTGGCAATCCATTCCAGCCACTCCGAGTTGTTTATTTGTGTAGCCATCCGTTGAGAGTGAATCGACTATCGGCAAAAGCTCGCGATGCGCACGTCACTGGAGTTATCTCGTGCAGCAGTGAGCTGGGGAAGAATACGATTTGGTTTTGCCGGGGTTGAATTGCCTCGTAGCTGCCATTTTTGAACTGTCCTTCAGCTGTCCATGGCAGGTCGTGCAGCCGCAGCTCGCCACCTTCAAATTGCTTGGGCTCGCGGTGGAAAAAAAACACAAACGTGAGGCACCGCGAGGCAATCGCAGCATCGGCATCGTCGCTGTGGGCGCGGAAAAAATCACCGTCATTGCTGGCGGTAATCTGAACCTCGGCACGAGCGACGGGGAATTGTTCGATTGCGAGCTCTTCCAGCACTGATGGCAGCACGCCGTGGATCCGATCCAGGATGACGCTCTCATGTTTTCCAGCCTCCATCAGCACCCGGGAGCGGCGGTGATCGTAATCCACTGTCCCTACATCGGCGGTCGGCGAAATTACTTCGCTGGTCTGGAATTCCGCTTCGTGCTCGAGAACAAAACTCATGAGCTCGCTGAGCTCCTGCGGCGCCAGGAACTCATCGAGAACAAGGAATCTCGCTTGCGGGGTTATTGGGTCATCAAGTGCCTGGACTGAGCTTTGTTTAGATAGAGTTTGTTCAACTTTTTGTTGAGCTAGAATTCCTCTCGATTGTGAAGCTCTGGATCCGGTTGGTGGCTTCGGTGCGATGGCTGGCCCAGGTCCAGGCGTAGGTGGCTGCGGGGCAAGCGGAGATTTAGTTGGGGGCTGTGGCGCCCCGGGACCGGGCGTCGGCGGCTGCGGCGCTTTAAGCTCAGTCGGGACATCGTAGGGTGTTTCTGCGGATCGAGACGAAATACCAGCATGACCCAGAATTTTTTCAACAATGCTTCCCCCCAACAAAGAGAATGCACGTTGGGCTATGGTTTCGCCGACCGAACGCGCGATAGCTGCGTTGACTGCCGACTCGATTTCGGGGTTGTTGCTGGATACCGATTTGGAGTTCTGCAAGAGATTGGAAAGCAATTCCCGCTCTCGCGGGCTCAGGATCCGCTCATCCTGCATCAGGGTTTCGGAAAACGCATCGAGAATCTGCTTCGCCGTCATCAGACACACTCCTCCTTGAACTGCGTCGTTCTTGTTCAATTGGATGATCGGGGAAGCAGCTTTCGCCGAGACACTAGCACCCTGCGAAAAATGTTGCAAATGGAATTTAACGCGGTTCGGTGGAAAACTAGGCCATTATCGTGGAAGACGCAGTCACACCGGCAATTGCGCCCACCATGGAGTGAAAAATTCTGATGCCATCGGTGCCGCCGAGTTCAGGTTCAGAGGCTCGTTCCGGATGCGGCATCATGCCAAGAACGTTCCCGCCTGGGCTGCAAATGCCGGCGATATTGTCGAGGGAGCCATTCGGATTAGCCGCCGACGAAAGCTCGCCGGCCGGAGTTGCGTATCGAAAGACGACCCGGTTTTCGCGATGCAGCACATCCAGCGTGGCCCGGTCGCAGAAATAGTTTCCCTCCATGTGGCCGATAGGGATGGTCAACACTTCGCCTTGCGAGCATGCATTCGTGAAAGGAGTAGCCACATTCTCGACCCGCACGTGAACTGGCTTGCAGACATACTTCAGGCCTGCATTACGCAGGAGAGCTCCTGGCAAAAGACCGGCTTCGCAGAGGATCTGAAAGCCATTGCAAATTCCGAGCACAATGCCGCCGCCATCGGCAAAGCGGCGCACCGATTCCATCACCGGAGAGAATTTCGCAATTGCGCCAGTTCGCAGATAGTCTCCGAAGGCAAAGCCCCCCGGAACAATAACGGCGTCACAATTTTCGAGATCGTGCGATTCATGCCAGAGGAAAGTGACCGGCTGCTTTGCGACCTGTTGGATGGTCCAGAACGCATCGTGATCGCAGTTCGAGCCGGGAAAAATGATGACGCCAAATTTCATGCGCGGTCCTGCCTTGAATCTGTAGGCGTGATTCAAGCTCAGTTTAGCACGGGGCGTTAAGGTGAAAACGAGTGGCGCTGAGTTGGTAAATGCCGGAAATTGCCTGGATCTAATGAGCTGCAGGGTCTGCGTGCGTTGTGTGAAAAAAAAGAGACTGGGCGCGCGCCGACGAATGGCAAGCGCAACGGGAAACGCGCGCCCAAGCTTGTTACAAGAGACCCGAAGACCGCATGCGTGAAACAGGATCAGCTACAGGCTGTCGCCGAAATACCCATCGGGCCACCGCATAGCCCAAAGCCGCATAGCACAGATGCATGAACCTCATTGACACCCCCAAAACTTCAGGATCGGTCATCACCTCAGGGGAGGATATGCATCACTTATCGGCAAAATAGCAGCGGATTAGAGGACGGACAAGGCCCGTCCGTGCTATTACGATGGCACGGAGGTCATAGATAGAAAGGTTACGGATAGGCGATCGACTAATCTCTTACGGGCCGGGTGGTTGCCCCACCCGGTCGTCCTCAGGTCTGCCCACCCTGTCGCAAAAAGCGTGAGAAGGGTGGGAACCCGATTTGGAAAAAGAATGGCCGGCAATCACGAGCGGGCGACAAGGCAGATTCAGCCCGCCTCAGTCTTCAATGCGCATCCCCCTCGGCCGCCGCTTGCGCACGGCCCGGCGGTGGAACGACTACAGTCGACAGATTGTTCTCCACCGTCAGCTTGCGGAAGTCGGCCAACTCGTGGCTCTGCAAGTCATCCCACTGGCTAACGAACTCGGCAGTTTGCTTCTTCAGCTTTTCAAACTGAAGCTGTTCGGCTTCCGTAGGCGCAGAGTCGGCGGTGCCTAAATCCATTGCCAGAAATGCCCACTTCGCATCCAGTTGCGGAGGATAGGCCAGCGAATCTTCATTCGCGTCGATCGTCAGATTCACAAATTCATCGCGCACGGCAATCAGCCTCTTATCGAGATCGTCGGCCGATGATGCAATCGTTTTCAGGCTCGCGCTCTCGGGCATTCTCCGTTTCAGCCCAAGTATCTGCGAACGCACGTCCTGAATCTGGTTGACGGTGTCGTAGACGCGATTCAGTTCGTCATGAATCTGCATCTGCACGGCGTATTGCTGCTGCAGATCGGCCTCGCTGACTTTCACGCGC
>JASHNX010000299.1 GCA_030041415.1 Candidatus Sulfotelmatobacter sp. | reverse complement strand
CCGAGAGCGAGATAAAGCTTTGGGGAAACCGTCTGCCCGGATGAACCGATCTGCCGATCCATGGGCAGCCAGCCGGAATCGCAAATCGGGCGCGATGCCGCTAACTCCGCGCCGAGGACGTCGGCGAGCTGTTTGGCCAGTTCAATATTTTTCTGCTCTTTGATTCCGCGGCCTACAGAAACAATAATTTCCGCCTGGGTCAGATCGACGGCCTGTTTGGCCTCTTTGAAAATCTCTTGCGGCTTGTTTCGAACTACGCTGTCGGCAATTTCAACCTTCACGGTCTCTACCGGCGCAACGCTCGAACCAGATTCTGCCTGATCTCCGCGAAACGCGCCATTCTGGAATGTCGCGAACCACGGAACGTCTGAGTTGAAGCTGACATCCGCTGTGAGTTTGCCCTGAAACATTTGCCGCGTGAAGAGGAGCTTCCCGTTTTCGTGCTTGAACCCAATGCAGTCACTGATGACAGCTCGGCCCATCGCGGTTGCGAGCTTGGGAACGAAATCTCGGACCTGGTAGGTGTGCGGCATCAAGACGAGCTTAGGTTGCTTTGCCGCGATGAGCTGCTGAAGTGCCGCGGCAAAAGCATCTGGCGTGTAGGGCTCGAGTTTCGGCGATTCAACGGCATACACCTTGCTTACTTTTTTCCCGGCAACTTCCCCGGCGATGCCCGCGACGCTTCCTCCAACCACAGCTGCTTCAAGACTCCATCCGGTCGCAGCCGCGATCGACTGCCCGGCGGCAATCGTCTCCCAGGAGACGCGGTTGAGTTTCCCTTCGCGCTGTTCGACAACTACAAGAATCGTATCAGTCATATCTAAAGATGTTTTCTTATAAACGCTGCTAACTTCAATGTCATTCCGAACCGGCGCGAAGCGTCGGAGACGTTTTCGCCTGTCGTCCTAAATCACCCGCAATTCGTTCTTCAGCTTGTCCACCAGCTTCTTCGCGATCTCGCCCGGAGGGCCTTCGATCTTTTCCGTCCTTTTCGTTTTTTGAGGAACGTATAACCGCTCGATCTTCTGCAAATTCTCGGCAATTGCCGACTGGACCTCCGCCAGCGTCACTTTGCGAATCGGCTTGTTCTTCGCTTGCTTGATGCCGATCAAGGTCGCATAACGAAGCTTATTGATGCCTGATTGGATCGTCAGCACCGCGGGCAGCGGCATGTCGACGAACTGGAAATAACCGGCTTCCAATTCTCGCTTCACCCGAATGCCGCTGTCGTTCTTTTCGATCTGCATGATGATGGTGGCATGCGGCCACCCGAGCAATTCCGCAAGAATCACTCCGGTCTGGGCATAGCCATAGTCGTCGGACTGCAACCCGGTAAAAATCAGATCGAACTGCTCATCTTTGATTGCAGCAGCAAAGGCCTTCGCGGTATTCAACGCGTCAAGTCCCAGAAAAGCATTGTCTTCCAGATGAATGGCGCGATCGGCGCCTTTGGCCAGGGCTTCGCGTAGCACCTGTTGAGCGCGCGCCGGTCCCGAAGTAATGACCACCACCTCTCCCTTATGCTTTTCCCGCTGGCGCAAAGCTTCTTCCAGAGCAAAAGCATCGGGTTCATTCACTTCGTACGAGACGTCTTCCCGAATCCACGTGCCAGATTCGTTGAGTTTGAGCGGTGCATCTTTCTGCGGCACCTGCTTCATGCAGACAAGAATTTTCAAAATCAAGCCTCACCGTGCCGTTTCGAAGCCAACGGCAAACCTGCCAGTATATCGGAGCGATTGGTAATTGGCACTTCGCTGGGAGCATCGGTGGTGTCCTAGTTTAGGACACTACCGGACATTCAGGATTCAGAGGATCTGAGGGCGTAATGACACGCAAAACCTGGCCACCCTAAATGCCGCTCCTGAGATCCACCAGTCCTGCGGCTTCTCTGAATGCTGAGTACTGAACATCGACTGCTTACTCGGTAAACACGACCGACTGCACACCGGAGATCTCAAACCGCTTCCGGCAGCGCATATTCTTGCACGCCATCAGATCGTCTTTGCGCAGCATGTACGAACGCGCCTTGGCAAAACGCGCACGGTCACGCTCGTCGGCGCGCCCGCCAAGCTGTCGCTTTTTGGTACGCACCACCCAGGTCACCTCGTATTCGGCGGCCTGATGACAGTGCGGACAATTCAGGGTCGCCAGTTTCTTTTCCATCCGTTCGTCAAAAAAGTCCCGTTCTTCCATAAGATTGTTCTTCTTGCTGTAAGAATCGCGCCCGGAACGAGGTATGCCGTTCCCGACTGCGCCCGCAGCGCTCAACTACGAATAACATTGATTATTACAGTTTTGCTGCGGACAAAGCTATGGCAACATGAGCATCATGGCGCGCAAGAAGAAGCTTAAGAAGTTTCGCGCGGTTCAGGTGATCAAGGAAATGGCGCGGGAACGAGTGGGGGAGCCTCCGGCGCAGAAGGTCGTTCCGGCTAAGAAGAGAAATCCCGAGAAGCACAGAGCGACGTTGGGTAAGCTGCTGGGCGAGGAAGGCAACATCGGATGAATTTTCTCCGGCAGCGGCCCGGCTGGAATAGATGGTGCCCCTAGTCGAAGGTCACGGTTACCGTCTGGTTTCCGGTAAGCGTTACCGTGCACGGGTTGGTGCTCGACGTCGAATCGCAGCCCACCCAGTTGCCGAACGTCGACCCATTCGCAGGCGCCGCGGTCAAACTTATCGTCGAACCCGGATTGAATGCGCCAACACACGGCGTAGGGCTCGTGCAGGGTGGAAGCCCTGCCGGTGAGCTGGTCACGCTGCCAGATCCGGAGCCCAAAAAGGCCACGGTTAACGCATCGGTGTCGGGACCGCTCCCGCTGCCTGTAAAGCAAGTCACAGCCGCGGTCATGTAGCCTGTCACAACGGCGCCAGACGAGGACACTCCAGAAGTATCAGCATTGGTCTGCAGAGATGCGGCAATCTGCGTAGATCCGCAGGAACGCCCGGTTGCAGTGAGCACACCTGAAGAATCAATCGTGAACATCTGCAAGTCAGAAGAAAGCCAAGTAACTTCGTCGGTGATGTTCTTAGTGACTGGCGGGTGAAGATAAGACCCCAAGGCCGTCAGCTGCACCTTGTACCCCGCGTCCACGGAGAGGGGAATAGTCGACGCTCCGATGGTCTCGTTCGTGGGCTGAATCGTAATCGACACCAATTCCTGCGGATCAGCGCAGCTCGAAATGCTGAGCAGAAGAGCCGCCGTCGTAATAAGCGCAACGATACTAAACCACTTCCGGATCATTCAGAGGCTCCCAGGACCCAAGAACCGAGCTAGCTAATAAGTTCGGGGGAAGGGCCAATTTAGTCAAAAAATAGCGAAAAAGCAATCACCGATAACCACTTAAGAAACCTTTCGTCACCCCTTTACAGCCCTCGCCACGACCTCGGCAAAACGCCTGACGTCGTCCTCCGTAGTATCGAACGAGCACATCCAGCGCACGATTGATTCCTCCTCGATCCACATGTAAAAAAAATACTCCTGTTGGATCTTTGCAATCGCCTGTTTCGGAATCTGCGCAAAAACTCCATTGGCCTCGACCGGCCAAACGATCCTCACCTGCGGAATTCGGCTGACCTCTTTTTCCAGCAGCTGAGCCATGCGGTTGGCGTGCTCGGCGCTCTTGCGCCACAAATTGTCGCTGAGAAGAGCTTCGAACTGAACAGCAATGAATCTCATCTTCGAAGCCAGCTGCATTGACTGCTTCCTCAGGAAAAGAAAATCGCGGCTGAGTTCCTGACGAAAAAACACGACCGCTTCCCCGCCGAGAATGCCGTTCTTAGTCCCGCCAAAGGAGAGCACATCAACCCCCAAATCGCGCGTCGCCTGCCGCAAGTTTTGCCCGAGAGAAACCGCCGCATTGGCGATGCGCGCGCCATCAACATGAAGAAACATCTCATGCTCGTGGGCAAAATGGGCGAGCGCCTGAATTTCTTCAGGTTTGTAAACCGTGCCCATCTCGGTTGTCTGTGTGATCGAAATCACGCGCGGCTGCGAATGATGCTGGTCGCCAATTCCGTGATACGCTTCATGCACTGAATCCAGCGTTATTTTTCCCTCATAGTGCGGCAGAGGAATCAGTTTGCAGCCCGTCAGCTTCTCCGGAGCCCCGCATTCGTCGACGTAAATGTGAGCGAAAGCGCTGCACAGCACCGAGTGGAACGGCCGGGTGAGCGATTGCAGGCTAAGCACATTCGCTCCGGTGCCGTTGAAAGTGAAGAAAACTGCAATGTCCGGGCCGAAGTGTTCTTCGAACTTCTTAATCGCCGAACGGGTGTAAGCGTCATCTCCGTAGGCCACAACGTGACCTCGGTTGGCGTCGGCGATGGCTTCAAGAACCTCAGGATGAACGCCGGCATTATTATCGCTGGCAAAACTTCGGGAGGCTGGTGGGAAATTTTTCTCCATAGCGCAACAATGTAGCAGAGTGCGATGATGTGGGGCGGTGGCAAAATCGGCGGGTTTTCCGGCCATCTTCTCAATTTGTTCACCGTACGTAATTTAATTTTTTGCGTCGAGGCGGGCCTGAAATGAATCCTGTACATACGTCTAACGCTCTGCGAGCTTGGCCGTCTAAACTGCTCTTGAGGCTGTGCGGGGAGTTTATGTCGAAGTTCATGTCGAAGACCGGGTTTGTCCAATCAGGCGGAGATTTGTTGCTGCTTACCTTCCTTATCCTTGTGATCACCGGCGGCACGCTAGGGTGCACCGGCAATGCATCGCAACACGTGCAGGCCGCTGATCCGCCGGCAATGCCGGTAAAGGTGCAGGAAGCCCGCGATAGTGCAGTCGACGACGCCACTGAGTATGTCGCCACGCTGAAGTCGCGGGATTCGGCCGTGATCATGCCGCAAGTCGAAGGCCAGGTGGTAAACATTTTTGTTCACTCCGGCGACGTCGTGAACGTAGACACGCCTTTAATGGAGATCGATCCGCTTAAGCAGCAAGCTACTGTAAAGAGCCAACAAAGTTCGCTGGCGGCGCAGCAGGCAAATCTGAGTTGGGCGCAGCAACAATATGACCGCGCCCAAGGGCTTTATGGCGCGGGGGTGGTCAGCAAGCAGGATCTGGATCAGGCGAAATCCACTCTGGATGCGGCACAGGCGCAGCTGGAGTCACTCAACGCGCAAGTCAGGGAGCAGGAAGTGCAACTGCACTACTACAAGGTGGTATCACCGCGCAGCGGAGTAGTTGGGGACATTCCGGTGCGGGTGGGCGACCGGGTCACGACCTCGACTCAGTTGACCACGGTGGATAAACCCGGCAGCATGGAAGTTTACGTGTATGTGCCAATCGAGCACTCTTCGCAATTAAAGATGGATTTGCCCGTGCAGGTACTCTCCGGCGACGGCAAAGTGCTGGCCAATAGCCGCATCACCTTCATCTCTCCGCAGGTGGATAACACCACGCAAACTGTGCTGGTGAAGGCGAGTATTGCCAACAGCAACGAAGCGCTGAGGCAGTCGCAGTTCATCCGTGCTCGCGTGATCTGGGGCATACACCACAACCCGGAGATTCCTATCCTTGCGGTCTCGCGGCTCGCGGGACAGTACTTCGCCTTTGTGGCCGAACCGGAAAAGGGCGGTGCTTATGTCGCGCGACAAAAACCGATCGAAGTGGGGCAAACCGTGGGCAACGATTATGAAGTGCGCAATGGCATCAATCCCGGCGACAAAATTATTGTTTCCGGCACCCAGTTTCTGCTCGATGGGATGCCGGTGATTCCGCAAAGCTGAGAATCAGGTTTCAATCAAGCAAGAAAGTACCAGCAGTTGCGATACGCACTTGGCCCGATGGAGTGTTGCGCTGGTTCTGTGTCAGAACAAAGTCGGTTAGTGTGCGTCGCGAACTATTTGTGAGCGAGGACCAGGCTTCGACTTTCTATGTTCGTTAAGTTCTTCATTCATCGTCCCGTGTTCGCAACCGTGTGCGCGTTGTTGATTGTTCTCGCGGGCACTGCGGTAATTCCTACGCTGCCGATCGCGCAATTTCCCGACCTCGCCCCTCCGCAGGTGGGCGTTTCGAGCGCTTACATCGGGGCCAGCGCGCAGACCGTCGAGAGTGCAGTCACCATTCCTCTGGAGCAGCAGATCAATGGCGCCGAGGGCATGAAGTACATGACTTCGACCAGCGGCAATGACGGGTCCAGCAACATCACGGTCACTTTCGATCTGAATCGTAATCCTGACCTGGCAACGGTCGATATCCAGAATCGCGTTAACACAGCACAAGGACGCATACCTGCCGCCGTAAAAGCTGTCGGCATTACGACGGCGAAGACCTCGCAGAACTTTGTCTTCGGCGCGGCCATCGATTCCGATAACAACAGGTACTCGACGATATTCATGTCGAACTATCTCGATATTTACGTACGCGACGCGCTGAAGCGAGTTCCAGGCGTAGCTGACGTACTTATTTTCGGTGAACGCAAATACTCGATGCGTCTGTGGCTCGATCCGGATCGGCTGGCGGGACGCGGGCTCACGGCGCCCGACGTGGTCAGTGCACTCTCCGAGCAAAACGTCGAAATTGCCGCCGGGCAGGTCGGGCAACAACCGGCCCAACCCGGCCAACAATTCCAGATCAGCGTCCGGGCGGTTGGACGATTGAGCGAGGCCAGCCAGTTTGACAACATCATTCTGAAAACCAATGCCGATGGCACGCTCGTCCGTTTAAGGGATGTGGGCCGCGCGGAGCTGGGTGCCGAAGACTACAGCTCCGATTTGCAATTTAACGGACACGACGCAGTCGGCATTGGCGTAACCCAGCTTTCTACGGCAAACGCTCTCGATGTGGATCGACGTGCACTCGCCGAACTCAACCGTCTTTCAAAGCAGTTTCCACCTGGAATGCACTATCACCTCGCATTCGACGTCACCGACGCCGTAGGAGAATCCATTCGCGACGTTCTTTTTACGGTAGGCCTCGCGATCGCGCTGGTGATTCTCGTGATCTTTGTTTTTCTCGGCGATTGGAGGACGACGATGATTCACTTCATCGCCACTCCGGTTTCGCTGATCGGCACGTTCGTGTTTGTGAAGCTGCTCGGTTTCTCAATCAATACGCTAACTCTGTTTGGCATCACCCTGGCCACCGGTCTCGTGGTCGACGACGCCATCGTTGTTATTGAAAACATTGAGCGCCATATCGCCGGGGGCGAGCACGACTCCCACAAGGCCGCCGCGGCGGCGACTGCCGAGATTACGAGCGCCGTGATCGCCACGTCGTTGGTGCTGGTGGCGGTGTTTGTGCCGGTCGCGTTCTTTCCGGGCACAACCGGCATCCTGTTCCGCCAGTTTGCTCTAACCATTGCGTTTTCCATCGCCATCTCCGCTTTTAACGCGCTTACGCTTGCTCCCGCGCTGGCTGCGATTTTCCTCGCCGGGCCTCACGGGCAAAAGTGGTGGTGGCTGAGAAAGTTTGACGAAGGCATTCTGGCGCTCACTCGCGGCTACCAGGCCATGCTGCATCACATGCTGAAGTACAAACTGGCGATGGTCGTGCTGTTCTTCGCCGGCCTGGGTGCCACGTATGTAGTGCTGAAACACGTGCCGACCGGCTTCGTGCCCGATGAGGACCAGGGGTATTTCATAATTGTCATGCAAGCCCCTTCCGGGGCATCGCTGCAATATACGAAGGACATCGGGAAGCGCGTCTCAGCTCTTTTGGCCGATGTGCCGGAATCGGAAGGCACTTTTTCGGTGGCCGGGTTCGGGTTTTCCGGCAGCGCCGCCAACCAAGGGCTTATCTTCGTCCCGCTTAAACCGTATTCACAGCGCAAAGGCGAGGAGCACACCGCGAGCGCGATTCTGAACCGCATACGCCCGCGCATGTTCGCAGTTTCCGGCGCGATCATTTTTCCCACGCTGCCGCCGGCAGTCAACGGCCTGGGAAACTTCGGCGGCTTCCAGTTCATAGTGCAGGATCAGAGTGCACACACGCTGCAAGAGCTTTCTGACGCCACGCATCAGATCATCCAGCAAGCCGGCGCCCGCAAGGATCTGGTCGGTCTGTACACGCCATTTACGGCCAACGATCCGCAGTATGTAATTACGATCGATCGCGAAAAAGCAAAGAGCCTGCACGTGCCCCTCTCGCAAATCACCGACACGCTTGGCATCTATATGGGCTCGTCGTATGTGAACGATTTTGATTTCAACAACCGCTCCTATCGAGTCTACGTGCAAGCCGACCAGAAGTTTCGCTCGACGGCGCAAGACATGAAACAGTTTTACGTGCGTTCCGATACAGGAGCGATGGTGCCGTTGGAAAATTTAATCAACATTACGCAGACCACCACGCCACAGGTGATTAGCCACTACAACTTGTTCCGCTCGGCGGAAATCGATGGCTCGGCTGCGCCCGGATACAGCTCGGGCCAGGCGATCGCAGCGATGGATCAATTAGGCAACAAGATGCCGCACGGTTTTGGCTACAGTTGGACCGGTCTTTCACTCGAAGAATTGCAGGCTGGGGGGACGTCACTGATCCTCTTCGGACTGGGCTCGTTGGTCGTGTACCTTACTCTTTCGGCGCAGTATGAGAGCTTCGTCCTGCCATTCATCGTCTTGCTTGCCGTACCCATGGCCCTGCTTGGAGCATTGGGCGCGCAATGGATACGCGGCCTGCAAAATGACATCTACTGCCAGGTAGGATTAGTCATGCTGGTCGGGCTGGCGAGCAAGAATGCAATTCTGATCGTAGAATTTGCCGAGCAACTGCGTGAACGTGGCATTCCCCTCCTCGAGTCCGCGATCCAGGCGGCAACCATCCGTCTGCGGCCGATTCTCATGACATCATTAGCCTTTATTCTCGGCGTTGTCCCGCTGGTCTTTGCCACAGGCGCTGGCGAAAACGGAAGGCATTCAGTCGGCACAACCGTCTTCGGCGGGATGATAATGTCGACCGTCCTCAATCTTTTCTTCATTCCGGTTCTTTACCTGCTCATCGAGGGCTGGCGCGAGCGCGGAGGAAAAACGGTCACGCACCGGCACGAAGCTTAGGCCGGTACTGTCTTGACCGCGGAAGATTCCTGCAGCGGCTCTCGCTGACGCGTTGATCGTTCTCAGCACGTTGACTATCCAATGTGGGTGGGCGAAAATGAAGGTGCCGTTTCGCTTGCTTTGATTCGCTAAAATATTTCCAATCGTGGGCCTGTGGCGCAGCTGGGAGCGCGCTTCCATGGCATGGAAGAGGTCGTCGGTTCGATCCCGACCAGGTCCACCAAACTCCGATCCAAGACGCTTCGAGGTACGATCCTGCGTTCTGCAGTTTTGCGCCTTAGCTCCGGGAAATTTTCTTCGTCCAAATTTCAGGGCAACCAATTTGCGCCGTCCAACTTCCATACAAAAGAGTAGAAAAATTGTGTGCGTTTCGGTCTCTACTGGGTTCGCACTTTAGCGCATTGGCGCAGCACGAATTGACACATTGGCCGATGGGTTTCTAAGATGTTTTTGCTGCACCGTTCCGGTGCGATTTCAGCCCAGCGGTTGAGTATTCTCACTGTTGACCAACAAAATATCTATGATTTCAGTGAAAGGTCTTACCAAGCGGTACGCCGGCGTCATTGCCGTCGATCAAATCTCATTTGAAGTTGCGAAAGGTCAGATCGTCGGTTTTCTCGGCCCGAACGGCGCCGGGAAAACCACGACCATGCGCATGCTGACCTGCTTTTTGCCTCCATCGTCGGGCACCGCGACAGTGGCTGGGTTTGACGTCTTGGAACAACCGCTGCAGGTGAAAAAAAGAATTGGGTACTTGCCCGAAACGCCTCCGATCTATCCGGAGATGGAAACGGTCGAGTACTTGAAGTTCGTCGGCAAGCTGAAGGGATTGCGTGGCGCGGATCTGCAAAAGCGTGTCGATTACGTTTGCGAACGCTGTGCCGTTGCCGACGTCAAGAAGAAGCTTCTTGGAAGGCTTTCCAAAGGCTACCGGCAGCGCGTCGGTTTGGCGCAGGCCATCATTCATAATCCCGACGTCTTGATTCTCGACGAGCCCACGGCTGGCCTCGATCCGAAACAAATAAACGAAACTCGCGATCTGATTAAGAGCCTGGCGGGCGATCACACAATCATTCTCAGCACGCATATTCTTCCGGAAGTCGAGCAAACCTGCGAGTACGTGATCATCATCAACAAGGGCAAGCTGGCCGCGACCGACTCGGTTCGCAATTTGCGGGCGCGCACGCGCGGCGCGGAATCGGTCGTGGTCGAAATTGCCGGGAGAAGCGGAACTCTCGAGCCGCCGGCAGTGCAAGGCAAGCTCGAGCAGGTTCCCGGCGTGAGCCGGGCTCTCTGCAAACAGCAGATCGATAACCGGATTGTGTTCGAGGTGGAAAGCCAGAAGGGTCGACTCGTGCGTGGAGACCTGGCGCGCGCAGTGGTGGCTTCGGGATGGGACCTTAACGAGCTTCGTCCCGCCGCCATGAGCCTTGAAGAAATCTTCCTGCAACTTACTGGAACCGAAGCACCAGCTCAGAACGAACAGGAGAAGGCTGTGGAGGAACTGCAGAAGCAATGAGAAACGTCTGGATTATTTGCCGTAAAGAATTGGGCAGCTATTTCGTTTCGCCGATCGCCTATCTCCTGCTGACGATGTTCGCCCTGATCTTCGGTTTCTTTTTCTGGAATGCATTGGGCGTCTTCATTATCGAAGGCATGGAAATGCAGATGCGCGGCCAGTCATTTCCGATGAACATCAACGAGCAGATCATCCGGCCGCTGCTATCGAATGCCAGCGTCATCGGGCTGTTTTTCATTCCGATGATCACGATGCGACTGTTCGCGGAAGAAAAACGCACCGGTACGATCGAATTGCTGGCGACCTCGCCGATCCGGGATATTGAAATCATCCTCGGAAAATGGCTGGCCGCGCTGATGCTCTATTGCTGCCTGCTTCTGTTCACCGCTCTTAACTTCGCGTTTCTGTTCAAGTATGGCAACCCAGACTGGAAGCCGCTCTTGCTCGGTTATCTTGGGCTGCTCTTGCAGGCCGGAGCGTTTCTCGCGATTGGAACTTTTATTTCCACGCTCACCAAGAATCAGATCATCGCCGGAGCGGCGACCTTTGGCGTGGAATTGATTCTGTGGGTCATCGGCTGGGTGGGAGAATACGAAACCGCGCTTTGGGCGCGAGTTCTGTCGTATCTTTCGGTGCTCACCCACTTTGAATCGTTCGCTCGTGGCGTGATCGATTCAAAGGATCTGATTTTCTACGTGACCGTGATTTTCCTCGGACTGTTCTTCACCGCGCGCTCGATGGAATCCCTGCGCTGGAGGTCATAAGCAATCGATGGCAAGTCAGTGGCTCAAGGCGAGACAAACCAAATACGCGGCTTACGCGACCACCTACACTCTGATTGTGCTGGCCGCAGCCGTTATCTGCAACGTTCTCGGCGATCGTTACAACAAGTCCTACGACGCAACTGCGAACAAGCGCTACAGCCTCTCGCCTCAGACTGCAAAAATTGTTAAAGGCCTCGCGCAGCCGGCGACCATCACCTACTACAACCAGAGCACCCGATTCCGCGAGGGCAAGGATCTGCTCGACGAGTATGTGAATCTCTCGCCCAAGGTTCACGTGGACTACATCGACCCCGACAAGAACCCTGAAGCCGCGCGGGAAGCCGGAATTCGCGAGCCTGGAACGGCCGTGGTGCAGGTCGGCGCGAAGAAGGATACGGCCAAGAGTTTGACGGAAGAGGGCCTCACTGGTGCATTCATCCGTGATCTCAAGAGTGGCACGCGGACCGTCTGCTTCGTAAACGGGAGCGGCGAACATCGCCTAGATGACAGCGATCGCGAGGGGTTTTCGCATTTCAAAGATTTGCTCGGCAAGGACGATTACGAGACCAAGAGCATCGATCTGCTGCAGAAAGCCGAGGTCCCCGAAGACTGCACAGCTCTGGTAATCGGCGGGCCGACTCGAAACTACGAGCAGCCCGAAGTCGATGCAATCAAGAAATACGTGGAAGACGGTGGGCGCGCTTTATTCATGCTCGACCCTCCATTGAAACTTGGTCACTCCGAAATCGCCGACAACGACGCGCTCACTGCTCTGTTGCAAAGCTGGGGCGTCACCATGCGGAAAGATCTGATTCTGGATCTGAATCCGATCGGACAACTCGCCGGCGTCGGTCCGCAAGTTGCGCTGGTGACGACGTATGGATCGCAGCCCATCGTCAACGACATGAAAGGCGTAGCGACGGGCTTCCCACTTTCGCGTTCGATGGAGCTCAAAAATACTGATAAGACCAGCGTGCAAAAGCTGTTCGATTCTTCAGAAACGAGTCTCGCAACCGAGAATCTGAGTGCTGCTTCGGTGAATGTGAACGATCCGAAAAACAAAAAGGGACCGATGACGCTAGCTGCTGCTGGAACTTATACGACCGGCAAAGAGAATTCTCAGGGCCGTTTTGTGGTGGTCGGCAGCTCCTCATGGATCGACAACGGCTTTCTCGATTTCAACGGGAACAACGATCTGGCGCTCAACACGATCAACTGGCTTGCCTCCGACGAGGATCTGATTTCAATTCGGCCCAAGCCGGAAGACGATCGCCGCATCACCATGACGCGCGCACAACTCGGCTGGGTGCGCGCCACCAGCCAGTTTCTGCTGCCCATAATCGTGGTCGTTGCCGGCGTTGGCGTGTGGTGGAAGAGGAGGTAACACGACTTATCTCGACAAAGGATAATCTCGAGAAGCATCATGAAATTGCCCAATCTGATTCTTGCCACGGTCGTCTTGCTTGCCCTTACGGGCGCTCTATATTGGTCGAATCATCGCAAGTCTAACGAGAGCACGGCGAATGCCTCGACCGATGCCGCGCCAGCAATTCTGAAGCTGGATTCAGCGGCTATCACCAAAGTCGAATTGAAAAACAAAGACGCGGAGCCCATTGTGCTCGCGAAGAATAATTACGGTACATGGCAAATCACACAACCGCAGGTTATTCCAGCCGATCAGACTACGGTTTCGAACGCAGTTTCATCGCTCGCTTCCCTCAATTCAGAACGACTCGTGGACGACAAGGCGGCTAATGTGAAGCAATTCGGCCTCGATCCGCCTTCCGTCGAGATCGATGTCACTGCAAAAGACAAAACCCAAAAGCTCTTGCTCGGTGACGCAACTCCGACAGGCAGTGCGGTCTATGCGATGCTGGCCGGCGATCCGCGACTTTTCACGTTGCCGAGCTACGAGAAAACCGGCATCGACAAGAACCTGAACGAGCTTCGCGACAAACGCTTGCTTACCATCGATCCGGACAAAATCGGCCGCATCGATCTCATCCGCACGAATCAGGAAATCGAATTCGGGCGCAGCAAGGATGAATGGCAAATCCTGAAACCGAAACCGCTGCGCGCCGACGACATGCGAGTCGGCGATCTGGCTCGCACGCTAACCAACGCACAGATGAATCTCAATGGCCCCGATGCCAGTGGCAGCGTCGCAGATTCGGGATTTGCCCACGCAACTCCTGT
Organism: Candidatus Sulfotelmatobacter sp.; assembly: GCA_030041415.1. Taxonomy (GTDB): domain Bacteria; phylum Acidobacteriota; class Terriglobia; order Terriglobales; family Acidobacteriaceae; genus Sulfotelmatobacter. The sequence continues at coordinate 10,290 of JASHNX010000299.1, read as the reverse complement.
TGCAACCGCAAAAGTCACCGATACTTCCGCCACGCAGGAACTGGAAATTCGGAAGACGAAAGACATTTATTACGCAAAATCCAGCGTACTCGGTGGCGCATACAAGATTGACGCAAATCTTGGCCAGGCAGTCGATAAAGGCCTTGACGATTTCCGCAGCAAAAAGATTTTTGATTTCGGCTTTGCTGATCCAGACAAGATCGAGATGCACGACGGTTCGAAGACCCATTTTCTGACCAAGGGCGGCAGCGATTGGTGGTCAGGAGATGGCAAGAAAATCGACCCGGATGGCGCGGACTCGTTCGTCTCGCAACTGCGCGACCTCAGCGCAAGCAAATTTGTGGAAACCGGATTTGCCAGCCCGACGATCGAACTGACCGTCACCTCCGACAAGGGCAAGCGTGTCGAGAATATTTCTATCGCGAAAGCGGGAAACAATTACATCGCGAAACGAGAGAGCGACCCCACCCTGTACCAGCTCGACGCAAGCGCGATTGACGAACTCCAGAAGTCGGCTGATAGGCTTAAACCCGCCAACGCCGCTAAGTAGGCTGGATCGCTGAGAACCCACTGGCCACGCAGTTTCCGCGGCATGATATTCTCACTGTGGGCTTTGCAAATCAGCCTAATATCGTCGTTGGCTGTTGAGAGCCCGTCGCGGGATACGACAGACAACTAAAGCCCTCACCCGCAAGCCGACGTAGCTCAGTTGGTAGAGCAGCCGATTCGTAATCGGCAGGTCATCGGTTCAAGTCCGATCGTCGGCTCCATGCTTTTCAAGAACTTACAGATCAATCCACGGAAAACCGCTGCCCACTCCATCGGTGATTCCATCGGTTTCCCTGCTGCCTCGATCACTGAGCGATATCAGCACTTTTCGTTACCCGAGAAACCGACGCGGCTGCAGCAGTAAAACCACCAACAAAAGGCGTGAGATCACTACCCACACTGTTGACAAGCAATCTGATTTGGCCAATAATAGCGCGCGCTTAACTTCGAAGCGGAACCGGTCTCCCCCGGCATTTCGATAACTTGGTTGCGGGGCAGCTCTCTGAGTATACGGTGAATCCTCAGCGACACCGGCACGAACCCAAAAAGCTGCTTGCCAGTTCCTCCACATAAGAACTGGATACGCCGAGGAGATTTCGGATGGATTGTCTTTTTTGTTCTATCCAGGAGACGTCGAATCCTCCTAATCCAGAGGACGAAATCATCGATGAATCGGAAAACTTCTACGCCAAAGCGGCTTTGGGCCACTTCGTCTTTGGGTACACACTGATTATTTCAAAGGAACACCTTCTGAGCTTCGCGCACCTGCCCGAGTATCTGTTCCCCGAACTAGAAGCCTTCAGAGACAATATCCTCGACAAACTGCATAATATTTGCCGCAACCCGATAAGCATAATGGAACATGGCGCGATCAATCGTTGCCGTCGGGGAGGCGCGTGCATCGATCATGCCCACCTGCACCTGATGCCTCTTGCCCTAGATTTATTTCCGATCTTAAGCAAAAGGTTTTCATTCGGTGAGTTGGAGTCCATTCACGAACTGCGCCGATTCAAAGAAACGCAGACTCCTTATTTGTACTATCAACGGGAAGGTCTCCGAGGCCACGGGGTTATGCTCGCGCAGGATGTTCCCAGTCAACTGCTGAGGCGAATTGCCTGTCAATCATTGGATCAGCCAGAGTTGTGGGACTGGCGCGTTAAGCCCTTGCGGGACGTTCTTAAACAGTTCACCGGTGAATATAAACGTCTGACGATCGCTGGCCCGAAAGCTAGTCCAAGATCAGAAGCGATGCAGGAGAAGAAAGCGGCGCACGTCACTATGCAGCGGCTTCGCACGGGCTAGCTTCATTTCGGTCCGATTTCGCTAACCCGGAGCAACGTATCCGCGTCCTTTCAGCGATGATTCCATGGTAAATTGCCCATTTTGTAGAGAACTCCAGACTGGCCGGCTACCCGACTTCTGTGATGTGGATATCGATTCGCGTATTCTGCATGAAACCAACCAATTTGTCGTGATGCCGGATATCAGCCCGCTCGTGCCTGGCCACGTAATGATTGTGCCAAAGGCTCACATTCTCTGCTATGGCGCTGTTGAAGCAGCCGCATGGGACGAGTTTTCAGCCGTTGTGAATGCCACGCGCGCGGTCCTGAAAGAACACTATGGCCCGTCAGCAGTTCTCGAGCATGGCACGAGCTCTCTCGAACCTGTCGCCGATCACGTTACCCACGCGCACTTGCACATCGTGCCCGCCGCTGTCGATATTCGTGACTCGCTCCAGAACTTCAATACAACGACGATTGCGAGTTTCTCCGATCTGTCATCCTGGGCTGCCCGCGATGAAGAGTACATTTACTTCGAGAGTTGCGCCGGGGATCGCATCGTTGCCGATCGAATCGTCGGTATCAAGAGGCTATTCTTCAGGCGTGAAATCGCCAAGCAGATCGGGCTTCCCGATCCGCTTTGGGATTGGCGCCGTCACATCCTGAGCGACAATCTTCGCGCCACGGTCGAGACGCTGCGACATGCGAGTTGGAAGAGCCTATGCTAGCCGCTGAGGTTGATGCCATCCATCAACATGTTTGGCAGGCGGTCCGTGAACGTTGGGCGCCAAACAAGATTCATGGCCATGGTCCCGATCACGCAATGCGCGTGTATTCGATGGGACTCGAGATCGCTGCAACAGAAGGGGCGGATGCTCTCGTTGTGGGCGCCGCCTGCTATATCCATGACGCGGGAATGCGCCCTGACGTCGGGAGAACAGGACACATCGAGCGATCTCTCCAGATCGCCTCGGCATTATGCGATGATCTGCCCAAGCTGGCGAGTGTCCGAAATCCTCTCTTAACCTCGATTCGCTACCACGAGGTGGAGCTTGCGTCCCCGGATCAGCTGCCGACAGAGGCAGTCTGTGTCCGTGATGCTGATACGCTCGACCGGCTCGGCTTCACGGGAATACGAATGACCCTCCAGTACGGTGTTTGGATTGGAAGGCCACTTTGTCATCCCACAGACCCGCTATGCCGCGAACACGCACCGGACCTTAACGGATTTACGATGGATTACGTACGCTATTTAGAATCGCTTTCTGCACACCTGGCGACTCCCTTGGCACGCAGCAAATCCATCGAAAAACAAGAACAACATGAGCTCTACTGCCGTGAGTTCGAGTTGCGTTTCCGCCAGGGACGCATGCGCGATCACGAGGCCGCACTGGACTTGGTTAACGCCCATATTCCCTCAGAGTCGCCCTTCGAATGAACATCGGCGTGCCGATACCTTTGAAATGGAGGAAGTACCTTGCTCTTGTCGATTTTGGCTTTTTGTCTGCAAACGAACTGGCGGCTGATATTCGACGTTATCGAATCAGCGAAGTACGCCGCTTGGTCGGCGATCTGAGGTCCGATATTCGAGACGATTTTCGGCGAACTCGCCGTAGCTTTTACGTGGTGAAGTTGGTGCCTGCTGATCTCCCCGGTCAGCTTCCTAACTTTAACGTAGAGCGGAGTCCTCAGTTGAAGCAGCTTCCCGTGTTTCTGGCTGCTCACCGCAGCAAAAGCTATCTGGAAGCATGGTATTGCCGTACTCGTATCGACTCCGATGTGTTCAGCGTGGCTGGCCGGATCATCTTCAGCCCGGGTGACGCCGGAAGGACCCAACTGGTGGAACAACTGTGGCGAGGCAGTCCTCGACGGCTGGAGACCTATTCTCATGACTTTGCGTTTCCCTATGTGAGAGCATCCAGATACTCATGGGGTTGGCCTTACTCGATTGAGCATGTCCATCTGCCGCTTGAATCGGCTCTCAGTAATTCGCAGCTTCATTCTGAATTCGGCTATTCCATGCGCTGTATCGAACAAGCCAGGGAAAAGATCGCGGAGTTTTGCACATTTCTTGACTCATTTTCTTTTAAGGCCTATAGCCTCGAATACAAGATCGTTTCGTCTCAACTCAAAATCATCGACTGGGATACGCCAAACGATACGCGAGTACTAGAATCACAGGGTGCGCGTGCCTGGTATTGACTGCATTGAGCCGATCAGAAGCGTATGAGCAAACTCCTTCCACCCCACGGCAGTCCGGAGCTGAAACCGCTCTTGCTGGAGGGTGAAGCCAATCGCGATGAGACCAAGAGAGCCGAAGGGTTGAAGAGGATTCCTCTTACCAGCCGCGAAACCGGCGATCTGGTCATGATGGGCATCGGCGCTTTCACTCCGCTCGATGGTTTCATGGGCAAGGACGACTGGAAAAGCTGCTGCGATGACTATCGACTGCCCAGCAAGAACGGTCTGTTCTGGCCTATCCCGATCACGCTATCGGCGGATGAGGATCTGGCGAAATCCATCCGCCTAGGCGAAGAAGTGGCCCTATGGGACGTAGACATCGGCGCGCTCATGGGCACCATGAGAGTGAGCGAGAAGTACACGATCGATAAGGAGCATGAGTGCGAGCAGGTGTTCCGCACGAACGACCCGAAGCATCCGGGCGTGCAGAAGGTCATGGCGGAAGGGCCAGTGAATCTGGCCGGGCCGGTGAAAGCCCTGTCCGAGTCATACTTTCCGGAGGAGTTCAAAGGGATTTATCAGCGTCCGGCGGAGGCCCGCAAGCTTTTTGCCGATCGCGGCTGGTGTAAGGTGACGTGCTTGCAACTCCGGAACCCGATGCACAATTCACACGCATACTTGGCGTGGACTGCGCTCGAAGTCTCCGACGGAGTTTACGTGCATCAGTCGCTGGGCAAGCTCAAGCCCGGCGACATTCCGGCCGATGTCCGCGTGAAAGCAATCGCTGCCCTGGTGGCTAAGTACTTCCGCAAGGAACGAATAATCCAGGGTGGTCACCCGTTCGAGATGCGCTATGCTGGGCCGCGTGAGGCCTTGCTCCATGCCACTTTCCGCCAGAACTACGGTTGTTCGCACTTGATCGTAGGACGCGACCACGCCGGTGTGGGCGATTATTACGGGCCGTTTGACTCGCAGAAGATTTTCAGTGAAATCCCTCTGGGTGCATTGGCCATCCAACCGCTTTGTATGGATTGGACCTTCTACTGCTATGAGTGTGGGAGCATGGCTTCGATGAAGACGTGCCCTCACGAGAGTAAAGCGGTGATTGACGACAATGGCAACTACCGTGGTGGCGCCAGGTTGCTGCTTTCAGGTTCGCTGCTGCGCAAGCTGATGAGCGAAGGCAAACCGGTTCCCGGAGAGTTCTCCAAGCCTGAGGTGATCGCGATTCTGAAACAGTATTACGACACCGTCCAAGAAGAGGACAAGATAGAAGTAAGATTGCACGGCGCAGCCACGGGTGAAGCACTGACAAGGGTACAGCGCCAGTAGGTCCTGTCATGCAAACGCAGGAGCGAGCATCCCCGATTTTTGTCACAGGAATATGGCGCTGCGGCGCGACGCTCTTGTACTTGCTGCTGAATCAGCACCCCGATATTGCGCTTCTGTATGAGTCGGATCTGCCGGTCCTGTGGCCCATGTTTCGGCTTCCGTGGGAACGGAAAAAGTGGGTCGACAAGTGGGAATACTGGAACGCAAGTATCAGCCGTCACAGCCTCGATCCCGGTTGTCTGTCGCCTTCCGTTCAGTCCCTAGCAGAGGCCTTCGAAACGGCTGGCCGCCAGTATGCCCGACAACGAGGAAAAAAGAGATGGGGCTGCAAGTCGCCGTCTTATATGGACCGGCTCGAGCAGCTGGCGGCGGCGTTTCCCCAAGCGCAGTTCGTCGTCATTTGGCGCGACCCCGAGGAGAGCTGCCGGAGCGCTATCGATGCCGCTTCTGGAGTCTTGGGTAAGTGGTTCGCCAGATTCGGCATGAATCACAGAGTGATTCTTTCTTCCAAGACCTTGAAGAAACAGGCGGACGCGTTGCGCTCGAAAGGATTTCCGGTCTGTCAGATTCATTACCGCGATCTTGTGAGCGATACAAAAAAGACCATGCTGACGATCTGCGAATTCCTTAATGTGCCCTTTGTTCCGGCCGTGACGGTTCTGACTTGCGCGGACCGTTCAGCCGTGTTTAAAGGCGCTCACCACACACTCGCCAGAGAAAGTGCCATCGTCTCTACCACAAATCGCCACGCGGCATTGTCCCCGGAACTGGCAGGCAAGATCGATCGGTACAAATCACTCTGGAAGGCGAAATACGGCGACACCTGGCTCTTAACAAAATATTTTCCTGAGAGTGTCTCGGTAAAACCAGCTCTATGGGAGCGTACGATGGATCAGTTGTTATATGCGGGACTGCAAACCCGGGACATTGCTCCACGCATCTTTTTTTCGATGCTGCCGCTGTCAGTTTGGCAGATATATCGTCGACTCAGGTACGGAGACGCACAATGGCTGCGCCGGCAACTTACCGATAAATAACGTCACGAGTTTGCGCGGAGTGCACGAGCCTTTGGCGCTCTTTGCTTTGAGTCGATGGCCCTTCACACTTGCCGCTTTCGATGCCCTCACCGAAGATGTTCTACTTCTTGTCTTGTTTCTCAAGGTCAGCGATGAGTTTTTCGACCGTGGTTTTGTGCTGCCCGTCCAAGTCCGGATTTGACTTCAGCAGCTCATGCCAAGCCGCGAGCGCGCCTTGAGTGTCTTGTTTTCCCTGCAGCTTGATCATTCCCAGGTTGAAGAGAGAATTGGGGTTTTTCGGGTCGTATTGCAGAGCCTGTTGAAGCTGGCTGATGGCGCCGTCGACATCGCCGCTATAGTAAAGGCAGGAAGCCATTTCGGTGCGAACTACGACATCCTTGGGCGTTGCCTGCAATGCTTTTTGGTAGTAGCCGGCCGCATCTTTGAACTGGTGTGTACTCTCATATATACCCGCGACCTGGATCAGAAGCTTGGAATTCTTCGGATCGGTTTTCAATTTTGCGAGCAGCGGCTGTGCCTTCGTGTCCGCCATCTTTTTCATGTCGTCAAGAGTTGGCATTTTCCGCATGGCTGGGGCGCTAGGTGCGGATGCGGCCGGATTGGATGACGGAACATTTGCCGCCGTTTGTACGGGAGCTTGCGCCGGAGCGGCCGCTTCAGGAGGCGCTGACTGCATTGCCGCGGCGGGCTGCGCCGGAACTGCTGGCGATTGCGAACCTCGAAATAGATAGCCAATCGCAACACCCAACAAAAGACACAGAGCGGCCATGGCATAGACTTGCGTCGACGACCAGGTCGATCGCGGGGTAGTTTCATTTAAGAGTTCAGTTGACATGCTTCGTCCCCCAGCTTTTCGCGCTCATTCTATTCAAGTTTGTTTCCGCCCCGCCGCCGGGCGCAGGCGGCACCATCTGTAAGCAAACTCAGGTTAAAGGCCGCAGCCCCCAGGGACAGCATTCTGCATCACGGCGGATGGTGACGCAAATCACAACCGGATCTGGCCGTCGTTCAGCCGCTAGGCGGAAGTCCAGTTTCGCCGGTCGACAAAGGTTGGCGGCTCATAGGTGCAACCTGCAGCCAGCCGCTTTTCCTCGCGCCGCGCCAACCACAAAAGTGGAGGGCCGAGAATTTCTGCCGTGAGGCGCGCAGCCACCGGAAACTCGTTTTCTATTTCGCGTCGCAGCTTGTGAATTTGCTCGCTACCACTGCGGTTGACCTTCTTGAATTCGCGCTCCATCACCCACAGAGCCACGTTATACGCGCTTTTCAATTTTTTCACGCTGCGCTCGAAGCGCTCGCGAACGCGGAGATCCGGATAATCTTGATAACGACGCCAGCCTTGCAGCAGAGTGCGGCACATGCGGTAAAGGCTGGGGCCGTTGCGTTCGAAATCGCGCCAGAAGGCCCAATCAAGGAAGCGCTTGGAATCGTCGCCTGAGATGGCGTCGTGCTGGAAGTTGAATTTGTATTGGCCGTGAATGTCCGCAAAATCGACGTCAGTCAGAATGCGCCGTTGGTCCGCCATTTCTTCATAGAGGGGGGTACCAGGAACCGGCGTGTAAAGCATGAACTGATGGAAATCGGCTTCGCACGCAACCGCGGATTCAATCTCGGAAACAATGTTATCGCGCGTGTGGTGTTCGAGTCCTATGATGGTCGACCCCTGCACGCGTATACCGTGTTCGCGTAGCTCGCGCGTGAGCTGGCGACCGTCAATTCCGTGCAGCTTACTGTAGCGTGAGTTTGGAGATTCCAGGCCCATCCAAACCCAGGAAACACCAAGTTCCACCAGTTCCTGCATCGAATACTTTCGAATCGCGTTGGCGGAAGCGAAGATGGCAAGCTCCCAGCTCTTGCCCTCCCGCTTCATGCGATCGAGCAATTGCATGGCGCGGGCCCGGTGAAGCAAGAAATTTTCATCCATCATAAAAAACGATTGGACCTTCAACTCCGATTCCGCCTGCCGCATAACTTCAAACAGCTCGTCGCCAGTCTTGAAGAAATCGACAAATTTCCCCTTGCCACCGAAGAAAGCCGAAGTAGTGCAGAAATTGCACCCCATCGGACAGCCGACCGAGGGAATGATGGCTGCCGCGGTTCCGCCTTTCCGCTGTAGCAGGCGCAGCCCCATCATCCGGGTGCGCCAGCCGGAGACGATGGCGGGATGTCGGATGGGTGCTTGGTCGTCTTCGCCAAGATAACGGCGCATCCAGGAGATGCCCTCACCGCGGACAATGTAATCAGCGTCGATCATTTTGTCGAGATCGGGAATCGCAGCCACGTGGCCGCCGACGATGATTACCGAGCCGGGCGAGATCTCGCGCACCATGCGACACATGTCGCGCACCTTGCCGACGTTCGGAATAATCGAAGAAATCCCGATAATGTCGTACTGATGTTTGGTCAGCTCGCGAGCAAACCTCGTGCGGGTCGGAAAATCGAGCACGGTACATGGCGCGGAAATGTTCGCCTGAATCAGCATGATTCCCCAGGAACGATGGAACATGCGCAGCGAAAAAGCGCCTTGCGCCCGCGTCACCTGATTGTGGTACAGCTCCATGGGATTGATCGCGCGGCTGCCAAATTTGTCGTCTTGCGCGTAAGGACCGAAAACAGAACTGAGGAGAATACGAGCGTGAGTTCCTTTAGGGTGAGTTTCCATACCCCGAAACTACGCCGCAGCAAATTTTTTCGCGGTGAGGTTGGTTACAGATTACAGAAATATTACATGCAAGAAACGAATTTCCTGCGCTACTTATGCGGCAGGTGCGCATTCAATGTTGTTGTTTTCCAGCTATTAGTTGCGATTCCTTGTCGTAACTACATCAACCGGGTGGGGAGACGCATCGAGTTGCTCCATGACATGTTTCCGCACCTGCTCCCACTCTGATCGCAGAATCATTTCTTTGATGGCGAATTTGCCTTCGCGCCTAGCGTCATCGAGGCGAACAGCCATTTCGTTCTTGTGAAGGCGGAAATCGATATTATCCGCGAGCGGGATTAATTGGTCGGATGAACTTCCTACGATCACGAAGACGACCCTGTCCGACACCAGTGTGTATTGCGGGCACGCATCCTCGACCACGGGCGTCTGCGGAGCACCGAAGGTCGCGAGAAATCCATGATGGGAAGGCAGGCACTCGCCCATGCGCATGCGGACAACGCTGCCATGCTGATACAGGCCGAGAGTTTGCGTGCGCGCGTCTTGCCGTGCGCACGCAGCTGAAATGATCACACAACAATTGAAATAGAAAAAGACTCTCATAGTTTTTCCTTCAAGGGGTGTGGCTGCCGTAGTAATAGCCGCTGCGGCAGTGGAAGCGCAGGTTGAGGTTGTGCCTGGGAAGAATGCGTAGCGAGTGAAATCCGGATGTCATGTCGGGCGGTGCGTAAGTTACCACCCACGATGACCGCATGTCTTCGAATATCTGAGGCAAGACCGCGAGTGCGTTTTGAGCCAATGAAAAGTAGCGACCGCCGCTCGCTTCGGCCATCGCCTGGAGAAGTGCACTACCAGACGATCGTTTGGAGCCGTTCATATTGATCGCATAGAGCAATACACCGCTATCGGTGAGCGACTGAAATGCATCGGAGGCGGGAATTCGGCTGATGGTATCGTCGCCATCCGAAAACAAAATGAGAACCGGCCGGACCCCAGATGCATGGTGCGACAACAGAGACGCGCTGTATGCAATCGCATCGAACAATGGCGTTGTTCCTGATGCGGTGACGGAAAGCAGTTTCTGGATGGCAGTCGACGTTCTGCAGTTCCCGTCGCAGAGCAAAACCGGCTGTGAGCCGGAGAATGAAACCGCGGAAACGGACTCACAGGCGAACAGGCATTGCGAAACCATGCGATTAACTTCCTGCATCGTGGCCGGCAGCCGCGCTGCGACCGACTGGCTGGAATC
>JASHNX010000298.1 GCA_030041415.1 Candidatus Sulfotelmatobacter sp. | reverse complement strand
TACGATTTCTCGCGCGTAGGCCGCCTGAAGTTCAACATCAAGCTGTTTGAGAATCAGGACGCGACCTCGCTCGAAAAGCGCACTCTCGATCCCGACGATTTCTACGCGACCATCAGCTACCTGCTGAAGCTGCGCAAAAACATCGGCGCAGTCGATGACATCGATCACCTCGGCAACCGCCGCGTGCGCGCCGTCGGCGAGTTGATGGAAAACCAATTCCGCATCGGCCTCGTCCGCATGGAACGTGCAATTAAGGAAAAAATGTCGGTCTACCAGGAAATGTCGACTGCGATGCCGCATGACCTGGTCAATGCAAAGCCGGTGATGGCGGCGATTCGTGAATTCTTTGGATCCTCGCAGCTCTCTCAATTCATGGATCAGACCAACCCGCTCTCCGAGATCACGCACAAGCGGCGTCTCTCGGCTCTTGGGCCGGGTGGTCTCTCGCGTGAGCGCGCCGGATTCGAAGTTCGCGACGTTCACCCCACGCACTACGGCCGCATCTGTCCCATCGAGACGCCGGAGGGTCCGAACATCGGCCTGATTTCGTCGCTGAGCTGCTACGCCCGCATCAACGACTACGGCTTCATCGAATCGCCTTACCGGAAGATCAAAGCCGGGCGCGTCATCGATTACGTCAGCGTGGTCAACACCGGCGACAGCGACTACAAAGTCGGCGACTATGTCGAGAAGCACGAGCTCGAAAAAGTCAACGCCGAATTGAAGGAAAAGCGCAAAAAGCCCGCGCAGGTTGAGCCATTCTCCTTCTATCTTTCCGCATGGGAAGAAGACCGTCACACCATCGCGCAGGCTAACGTCGAACTCGACGATAAAGGCCGCATTGTGGCCGATCTCGTTAACGCCCGCAAAGCCGGCAACTTCGTTCTCGTCGCTCGCGACGAAGTCGATTACGTCGACGTCAGCCCCAAGCAGTTGGTCTCGGTTGCTGCGTCGCTGGTTCCGTTCCTCGAGCACGACGACGCCAACCGCGCGCTGATGGGCGCCAACATGCAACGCCAGTCCGTGCCGCTGCTTCGCGCCCAGGCGCCGATCGTCGGCACCGGAATGGAAGGCGTCACGGCCCGCGACTCCGGCGCAGTGGTTCTCGCCCGCCGCAACGGCATCGTCGATTCGGTCGACTCCGACCGCATCATCGTGCGCGTCGAAGGCGAGCACCACCCCACGCAGCTGTCGCGTGAGGTTGGGAGCGACATTTACCAGCTGACCAAGTTCAAGCGCTCCAACCAGAACACCTGCATCAACCAGAAGCCGGTGGTTAAGAAAGGCCAGCGCGTGGTCAAGGGCGAGGTTATTGCCGACGGTCCCTGCACCGATCACGGCGAGCTGGCGCTCGGGCGCAACGTGCTCGTCGCCTTTATGCCCTGGCGCGGCTACAACTTCGAAGACGCGATTCTTGTCTCCGAGAAAATGGTGAAGGAGGATTACTACACCTCGCTTCACATCGAGGAGTACGAAATCGAGGCCCGCGACACCAAGCTCGGTCCGGAAGAAGTGACGCGCGATATTCCCAACGTCAGTGAAACCATGTTGCGGAATCTCGACGAAGCCGGCGTAATCCGCATTGGCGCGAACATCAAGCAGGGCGACATTCTGGTGGGCAAAGTTACGCCTAAGGGCGAAACCCAGCTCACGCCGGAAGAAAAACTGCTGCGCGCCATCTTCGGCGAAAAAGCCGGCGATGTTCGCGACGCTTCGCTCTACTGCCCGCCTGGAATCGAAGGCGTCATCGTCGACGTCAAGATTTTCTCCCGCAAAGGCCAGGAAAAAGATGAGCGGGCGAAGTCCATCGAAGCGGCCCAGATCGGCAAGCTCGAAAAGAACTTGTCCGATGAAATCCGCATTCTGACCGACGAGCGTCTGAAGCGTCTCGAAAACATCCTTGGCGGCAAGGAAGTCCAGGCTGATTTGCACGATGAGCGCACCAACAAGCGTTTGCTCACGAAAGGCAACATTCTCACTCGTGACGAGATCGAGCGCATCTCTACCCGGAACCTCAAGCGCATCAAGTATGCCGACAAGGATCCCCGGGTGAATGAGCAGATCGACGAGATCGAAGAAATGACCTCGCGCCAGATCGACGTGCTCAAGAAGATCGTCAACGAGAAAAAAGAGAAACTCACCAAGGGCGATGAACTCCCGCCCGGCGTGATCAAGCTGGTCAAGGTCTACATCGCCATGAAGCGCAAGCTGAGCGTGGGCGACAAGATGGCCGGACGCCACGGCAACAAGGGCGTGATCGCCCGCATTCTGCCGGAAGAGGATATGCCTTACCTCGATGACGGAACGCCGGTCGAAATCGTTCTCAATCCGCTCGGCGTGCCTAGCCGTATGAACGTCGGCCAGATTCTCGAAACCCATCTCGGCTGGGCCGGTTTTGCTCTGGGCGAGAAGATATCTAACTTGCTCAAGGAAAACTCGCGCACCGAAGCGGTTCGTCGCGAGCTGAAGTCGTTATTCAAAGACTCCAAGCTCTCCGACATCATCGCTGAAATGAGCGATGACGAACTCGAATCAATCGCGCCCACGCTTGCCCGCGGCGTATACATGGGTTCTCCCGTGTTCGACGGCGCAAAAGAAGGCGAGATCAAGGCGCTGCTCGAGCGCGCCGGATTGCCGACTTCGGGCAAGACGCAGCTGCACGACGGCATGACCGGGGAAAGGTTCGAACAGCCGGTCTGCGTTGGCTATATCTACATGCTGAAGCTGTCACACCTGGTCGATGACAAGATTCACGCGCGTTCCATCGGGCCCTATTCGCTCATCACCCAGCAGCCGTTGGGCGGAAAGGCGCAATTCGGCGGGCAGCGTTTCGGTGAAATGGAAGTCTGGGCGCTCGAAGCCTACGGCGCGGCCTTCATCCTCCAGGAATTGCTGACCGCGAAGTCCGACGACGTTTACGGCCGTACCAAGATTTACGAGGCCATCGTCAAGGGCGAAGCCGCTATGGA
>JASHNX010000297.1 GCA_030041415.1 Candidatus Sulfotelmatobacter sp. | reverse complement strand
GATTGAGGCGAGGTGTCTCGCTCGAGAGCGAGACACCGAATAACGAAGCTGTGGAGATAAGGCCCTCGTTCATCGGCAATAAGCCGCCCCAAGCGGTTCGGAGATATATTCGAGGCTAGCCAGAAGCCCCCCAGCTTCAGCGCGGACTAGGGCATCCGGAAACGAGGGAGCGGCTCCAGCCATGCTCATTCCCTCCTCAAGTAGCCACGTTTTTCACCGAGTCTTGCAATCCTAACCTTGCGCGTGATAGTTATGACCTACAGTCGTATATGAGCAAAGGTCAAGTATGAACAAAGGTCATGTATCAAATTCGACCGCCTTCATCGAAGCTCTCCCCTTTGGGCCTCTCCCGCATTTGCGCGGCATGGGACGGCGCCAGCGTCGTGCCGCCGAAACCCGCGTACGCTTGTTCCGTTGTGCGCTGCAGCTCTTTGCCGAGCGTGGGTACCCAAACGTCACGGTGGAAGATATCACCGAAGCCGCCGATGTAGGTAAAGGCACTTTCTTCAACTACTTTGAAAGCAAGGATCACGTGCTGGGCGTGATGGGCGAAATCCAGCTGGGTAAGGTAAAACAAGCCCTGACTATGGCCGAAGCCGGCGAGCAGACAATTTGCTCAGTGCTGCATCACCTTTTCATTCGCTCCGCGGAGGAACCCGGCCGAAGTCCCGGCCTCGCCCGCGCGCTGCTCTCTTCTTTTCTCGCAAGCGAGGACGTTCGCCGTCTCATGGCTCACAACCTGGCGTCGGAAGGCCGCAAGATGCTGGCCAAAATCGTAGCGGCGGGTCAAGAACGCGGGGAGATCGACTCTCACCTAAAAAAAGAGAGGGTCGCACTTCACATCCAGCAGGCGTTTATGGGAACGCTCCTGCTTTGGTCGCTTGAAGGCCGGCCTGCTCTCCAGGCTTGCGCTGAAGAAAGCTTTCAACATTTTTGGAGGGCAATTTCGGTTCGAGAGCAAAGACGATGAGACGGAATCTTTTAACTATTTTCATGCTGTCATTGCCAACCCTGCTTAGCCCGGCAGTCAGCTCTGGCCAGACACCAGCGCCTAATCGCCTTACGTTACGTGAGGCGGTCCAACGAGGGGTGGAGCATAACGTCAGTGTGCTTGTCGCCAATACCCAGGTCGAAGAAGGCGAAGGCAGCAGCGCGCGCCTCAAATCTCTCGCTCTCTATCCGCATGTGCAGGGACAAATCTACTCAAACTTGACGAAGCTCTCCCTGAACCAATTCGGGCTGACCGGGATTGCGACAGTAGCGTTGCCGCAAACCACCGGGCCGTTTTCCAATTACGATTTTCGCTTCGTGGCCGAGCAGAACGTCATTGATCTGCAGAGTCGCCGCGAATGGAGGGCCAGCCAATACGCCGTCAAGGCCGGAAAGTTGGATTATGAAGGTGAGATAGATCTTGTCATCCTTGCCGTTGCCAATCTCTATTTGAAGGGCCAGTCCGATGCGGCTCGCATCGATGCCGCCCAGTCGCGGGTTACAGCCTCCGATGCGCTGTACAAGTTGGCGAAAGACAAGCACGACGCCGGAACGGCGACCGGTGTGGACGTGCTGCGCTCTCAGGTGCAGCTGGCAAATGACAAGCAGGCTTTGCTGGTCGCGCAGAATCAATACAAACAGTCGCTGCTCGCTCTCGCACGCAATCTGGGGATAACTCCAGGCACCCCATTGGAACTCGCCGACCCGCTTCGCTATCGTCCACTGCCTCCGCTCCAAGCGGAGTATCTCGTGCCCGCGGCACTTCTTGCGCGCCCCGACTATTTGGCGCTTGCCAGCCAGCGCCAGGCGGTGGTTGACCAGCAGCGTGCCAACCGCGCTCGTTACTATCCGAAGTTCAGTGTTTTCGGGAGCTATGGCGAGCTTGGCCGCAGCTTCGGAAGCTTCAACAGCGTAGGCATCATTCAAGGCCAGATTGACTTTACCTTGTTTGAACGCGATGTCAGCGGCGAGGGCCAGGAAATCGCCAGCCGTTTGAAACGTGTCGATTATCAGATCGCCGATCTTCGGCGCGGCATTGAAGAGGATGTGCGCGAGGCGCTGCTGAATCTTCAATCCGCTGCCGAGCAGGTTGCTGTCGCCCAGGAAGGACAAGATCTCGCGCAGCGTGAGCTCGAACTCGCGCAGGATCGCTTCCAGTCAGGTGCCACTAACAATGTTGAAGTAGTCACTGCCCAGGACCAACTCTCGCGCGCACAGGAAAATTATATTCTCGCCGTTTCCAGCCACGTCGGCGCGAAGTTCATGCTTGCAGCGGCCCTGGCGGACACGAAGGACATTGGAGAGTAGCTGCACGGTTCGCGAAGGATCTGTCGACTAGTGATGATACATTTTCGCCCTCGAGAGGGTTGAAGGCCATGAAACGAAGTCTACCAATCTTGATCCTGCTGGCCGCGGCGGTTGCCGGGGCCGCGTACTTTTATCCGCGCTTTACCACGAAAACAGAACCTCAAAATCAGCTCACGCTGTCCGGCAACATCGAAGCGCACGAGAGCCTTGTCAGCTTCAAAGTGCCAGGACGCATCGTCGATCTACCCATCGAGGAAGGGCAACAGGTTAAGCCGGACGCGTTGCTTGCGCGTCTCGACGATGCCGACTACAGGCAAAAGGTTCGGATTGCCGAGGCCGCGGTAAATGTGCGGCAATCCAATCTTGAGCTTATGCTCGCCGGAACGCGCGAGCAGGAGCTCAAAGCCTCTGAAGAAACAATGCTCAATGCAAAGGCCGATCTTGAGGAGAAGAAGCTCGACGACGACCGCGCTCATCGCCTCTTCAGCAAAGATGAAGTCTCCGCACAGGACCGTGATCTCGCCGATACGGCTGTCAAGCGCGCGGAAGCGACATTTCAGGCGGCACAACAGCGTTACAACGAGGCCGTCGAGGGCACCCGCAAAGAAGACATAGCCATTGCCCGCGCCAATCTCAAGCAAGCCGATGCAGATCTCGGTCTATCGCAAGTCAACTTGGACTATGCAACCCTCCGCGCCCCGTCTGCTGGCGTGATCACCGTGCGGGAAGCGGAGCTCGGAGAAGTTGTCATTCCCGGCACTCCTGTGGTTACGCTCGCCGATCTAGATCACATCTGGCTACGCGCGTACATCGCCGAAACCGACCTGGGCCGCATCCACTGGGGCCAGGAAGCAACCGTCACCACCGACACGTACCCGGGCAAGCAGTACCCTGGACACATTTCATTCATATCGTCGAGCGCAGAATTCACGCCCAAAAGCGTGCAAACCTACAAAGAACGCGTGACCCTCGTCTATCGCATCAAGATCGATATCGACAATCCTAAGCACGAACTCAAACCTGGTATGCCAGCAGATGCCCACATCAACTTTGCCGCGAACGAACCAAACACATCCCAACCGGGAAGTACCCCAACGAACTAATGCAGGAAACGCTTCAATCCGCGATCATCGCCGAGGGACTTGTCAAGAACTTCCCCGGCGTGCGGGCAGTGGACCGCTTGAGCTTCGACGTTAAGTCTGGCGAAATCTTTGGTCTTGTGGGTCCGGACGGAGCCGGAAAAACGACAACCCTCCGCATGCTCGCCGGCATCATGCCCCCTGACGAGGGCACTGCCCGTGTGGCTGACTTTGATGTCGTTCACGATCCCGAAAATACCAAGCGCAACCTCAGTTACATGCCGCAGCGCTTCGGGCTCTACGAAGACCTGACTGTCGAGGAGAACATTCGCTTTTACGCTGACCTGTTCGGAGTGCATCGGAGGGAACGCGAGGAACGTTCCACCTCTTTATTGCACGCCGCTGGGATGAAAGAGTTCCGCCGGCGTCTCGCGGGCAAGCTTTCCGGCGGCATGAAGCAGAAGCTCAGCCTGGTTTGCGCGCTCATCCACCGTCCCAAAGTGATTTTGCTGGATGAGCCGACTACCGGCGTCGATCCTATTTCTCGCCGCGATTTCTGGCGCATTCTCTACGAATTGCTCGCAGAGGGCGTGACCATCCTCATCTCCACTGCATACCTCGACGAGGCGGAGCGGTGCCATCGCGTCGCTCTGCTCCATCAGGGAAAGCTGCTCTTCTGCGACACTCCGAACAATCTCAAGGCCAAGCTTAGAAAAAGCGTTCTTTCCATCACCTCATCGGAGCCCCGCAGATTACGCACGGAACTGGAGAATGCAGTCGGAATCTCCAGTCTGGTTCTGACCGGCGACGGCTTGCACGTCGTCGTCGACGATGGCGCCAGCCGCATTCCCGAATTCGAGGCTCGCCTCCACAGCGCCTCCGTTCCTTTCGACACGATTCGACAAGTCACGCCCACAATCGAAGACCTCTTCATCGATATGGTCGGCCGTGGAGCGTCATCCCATGCCTGAAGGCAACAATTCCGTCGTAATCCAGAATCTGGCCAAGCGGTTCGGAGACTTCGTGGCCGTCGATGGGATTAGTCTCGAAGTGCGAAAAGGCGAAGTGTTTGGTTTTCTCGGGCCGAACGGCGCAGGCAAGTCCACCACCATCCGAATGCTTTGCGGTCTCTTGAGGCCGACTTCCGGCGGCGCTGCGGTTGCAGGATATGACGTGGCCCGCGAACCCGAATCGGTGCGCCACAATATCGGCTACATGTCGCAGAAATTTTCTCTCTACAACGACCTTACAGTGATTGAAAACATACGCCTGTTTGCCGGCCTCTATAACGTGCCCGCCCGCTTGCTCAAACAACGAATTGATTGGGCGCTGGAGATGTCGAATCTTAAGGGACAGGAACATCTGATTACGGCGACGCTCCCCGGAGGATGGAAGCAGCGCCTCGCCCTAGGGTGCGCGGTACTACACAGACCGCCGATTATCTTTTTGGACGAGCCCACCTCCGGCGTCGATCCAATTTCGCGCCGTCAGTTCTGGGACCTGATTCACCACATGGCAGGAGACGGGGTAACGGTCTTCGTAACTACGCATTACATGGAAGAGGCAGAATACTGTAACCGCTTGGCTTTGATCTTTCGCGGTGCGATCGTCGCCCTTGGCACGCCTTCGGAGCTGAAGCTGAAATCGATGAAGGGCGAACTGCTCCTGGTTGAGTGTGACCCGCTGGGCGAAGCGCTGGAAATTTTGCAATCCGATCCCGATGTAACCGACGCTGCGGTTTTCGGCAGGGCTCTGCACCTTGTCGTGCCCAATGCCGCCGCTGCGGTTCCCAAAGTCAAGCAGTTTCTGTCCGACCACAACATCACCGTTGGCCGGATCGAGAAGATTCACCCCACACTCGAAGACGTTTTCGTCTCTCTCACCAGTTCGCCTGACACGGGGAAGGAGTGGAGAGCATGAGCTTCACCCGCTTCCTGGCTATGGCTAGAAAAGAAGTCATCCACATCATGCGAGATTCGCGCGGCCTGATCATTGTCCTGATCATGCCGGTGGTTCTGGTGCTCCTGTTTGGCTACGGCGTCAATCTCGATTTCAAGGGCCTGCCGGTATACGTCTACGACCGCGACGGCAGCCAGCAGAGCCAGGAACTCTTGAAGCGTTTCCAGGCCAGCGAGTACTTCGATGTCGTGCGGGTTGTGAACGACTACCCCGCGTTGGTACGGTCGCTCGACGACGGTCATGCCAAGTTGGGGATTGTCATCCCTTGGGATTTTTCCCAACGTCTCGGCGACGGTCGTCAGGTTCAGGTCCAAGCGCTGGTTGACGGAACAGATGACAACACTGCCAATGTCCTGATCGGGTATACCCAGGCCGTGGTCCAAGGCTATTCGTCCGGTCTACAAATGGACTGGCTGCGCGCCCGCGGCCAATTCGTTCAGCCCGCTCTCATCAGTGTTGAAACCCGAACCTGGTACAACGAAGATCTCGAAAGCAGCGCCTTCATCGTTCCCGGCGTGCTTGCCCTCGTTATGTCCGTCATTGGAGCTTTCCTCAGTTCGCTCACCATCGCGCGCGAATGGGAACGTGGCACCATGGAGCAGTTGATTTCCACTCCGGTTACGCCGGTTGAAATCATGCTGGGCAAGCTGGCGCCCTATTTTGCGATCGGCATGTTCGACGTTGTCGTCTGCGCTGTGCTCGCCATCTACTGGTTCGAGGTTCCCTTTCGCGGTTCTTATCCGACTTTGCTTCTCAGTTCGGCCGTGTTCATGATAGTTGTGCTCTCGCTCGGATTTTTCATCTCTGTGATCGCAAAAAATCAGCTTGCCGCCAGTCAAATCGCGCTGATTGTTACTTTTCTTCCAGCTTTTCTGCTGTCCGGTTTTCTCTTTCCGATTGAGCAAATGCCTGTTGTTCTGCAGTGGATTACACGCTTCCTGCCGGCACGTTATTACGTTTCTGTCTTGAAAAAGATATTTCTCAAGGGGACGCCCACCGCCTTGCTCTCCACCGATCTGCTTCCCCTCGCTCTGTTTGCGCTCGTCTTGACGCTGCTTGCCACCAGTTCATTCCGCAAGAGGCTGGCCTAAGGAGAGCAGAAACCATGCTGGCGCGTCTCAAGCAAATGTTAATCAAGGAGTTCATTCAGGTCTTCCGCGACAAACGCACCCGGTTTTTGTTGTTCGGCCCGCCGATCATTCAGATGTTGATGTTCGGCTACGCAGCGACTTTCGAGATCTATCATGTTTCCACTGCTGTCCTTGATCTCGACCACAGCCAGGAGAGCCGCGAGCTGATCTCCCGGTTCTCGTCCAGCCGCTATTTCGACGTCCAACGCCAACTCACTGACCATCGCCAGATCGACGACCTTATTAATCAAGGCACGGCTACGGTCGGTCTCGAGATTCATGCCGGCTTCGCCGAGAATCTCCGCAAAGGACAAACCGCTCCACTGCAGGTGATCGTCGATGCTACCAACTCCAATACCGCCTTGATCGCCTCCGCCTACATCACGCAAATAGCGCTGGGTTTCGCCCAGGACTACCAGCGGGACCGCATTTACCGCATTGCCCCGCAAGTGCTGGAAGAAATCCCTTCCCTGCAACTCGAACAGAGACCGTGGTATAACCCGGATCTTCGGAGCCGGTGGTTTTTCGTGCCCGGGATCATTGGCAGCCTGACTCTCGTGCTCGTCGTCACGCTGACGGCCTTCGCCGTGGTGCGCGAACGCGAGATCGGAACCCTCGAGCAGATCATGGTGACGCCGATCCGCCCGTTCGAGTTCATTCTCGGCAAAACCCTGCCGTTCTTCCTGATTGGCTTATTCGATGTTTCTCTGATTGCGACTGTAGGAACGTTCTGGTTCGAAGTTCCATTTCGCGGTCACATCCTGGTGCTGTTCGCCGGCGCAATTCTTTTTCTCTTGTGCATGCTCGGCGTGGGCTTGCTGATTTCGACGGTCTCGTCTACCCAGCAACAGGCGATGGTAACTTCCTTTTTCTTTATTATGCCCGCCATCACTTTTTCCGGGTTCGGATTTCCCATCAGCACTATGCCGCCGTGGCTGCAATACCTCACGTATCTCAACCCGCTGCGTTACTTTCTGGTTCTGCTTCGCGGGACCTATCTGAAAGGCGTGGGGATGGAAATTCTCTGGCCGCAGATGTTGGCGATGGCTGTACTGGGGTTCAGTTTGCTCACGATCGCCGTATTGCGGTTTCACAAAGCGCTCGACTGAGGTGGAGGATTGCAGCCAAGGCTGATCCGATCCCTCGCTCTCACCTAAGAAACCGAGGACCGCCGACCTCTTAGCGCGTCCTAATAGACGCATTATCCGCCCGGAATCTCGACGGCGAGATGCCTTCAATTTTGCGAAACATCCGCGAAAAATGACTATGGTTCTGGAACCCCGCTTCCAGTCCCGCGTCGAGCACGCTTCGCTCAGGATCACGCAAAGTTTGCTTTGCGCGTTCGATCCTCTTCCCGAGTACATAGTTGTGTGGTGTTTGACCTGTGCTTTGTTTGAATAGCTCAGAAAAGTAGTGTGGGCTCATGCCTGCAGTTTCCGCAAGCTGCGACAGGCTTATGTTCGTATCCAGACCAGCTGCGATGTATTCCAGCACGCGCCTCAGGCGATACGCTGGCAGGCCCCCTTTGTAGACAACCGGCGTGCGCCGCCGCACAGCGTAACGCTTCAACAGGTACACAGACAATGCGGTAGCGAGGGTATCGCCGTAGAGTGCTCCCGCCGGCGACCCTTCATTCAGATCGGCCGCCATTTCACTTAACAGGACGGAAACGTGCCCATCGATGAGATTCCAGTGCTCAGTCAGTTCAACTTCCGTTTCGTGTTCCGTTTCTTCCAGCGATTGAGCGAGGTGGCGTGGGTGGAGAGAGACAACCAGATGATCGATTGGCCCGGCCCAGTGCACTTCATCCTGGGTGCCGTGCGGTAGCAGGAAGATTGTCCCGGGACGAGACACCGAACAAAAGCTTCGACCTCTCGTGATAACTTCGCACTTTGCGGTCCCGCCCACCACCAGATGAAGGAAGAGTTCCGGATGTTCGTGACGGTCTATCGATATCGCTGGTGTCGAGTACGTCTCCAAGGCGATGCCATTCCACTGGGCATGGGCACTCGACAAGGAAGGACGGGCATTCAGGAATGGCTCAACGCAGCCCTCGCGGACCAGGCCGACGCAAGGAGGAACGACGCGGCAGGTGTCGCTGGCAGACTGCGGCGGCGCACCCACCAGGGACGGCAAAAAATTGGATCGTAAAATATCGACAGCCGGGCTTCCGCCCATAAGGCCCTTTCCGCGGAAACGAAAAACGGAGCACCGCACCCCACGGCGACTGTCATTGTATTAAATCGGAAGATTTGCACAAAGCCGGACGTTTGGAACAGCAGCCATCCGTAGCACTCGGTACGCTCACCCTCGAAAGATGGAAGTCAGAGATATTCGGCTTCCAGAAAATCAAAACTACAATCAATCGCTGCTTAAGGAGGAACTGCTATGCCGAGGTATAAATCGTTTACGCTGCTGTGCGCTGCCTGGCTGGTCATCGTCATGGGATCTCTGGGATCTCTTTGGGCCCAGGACAATAGCGAACCCGCGCTACACATCGACGTTCCCACCAAGCTCGAAAAAGCCAACGTCGTAGTCGACTTCGGACATGCTGTGTACCTGGGCGACGCACTTTTTGCGCTGGGAGACATCAATCTGCTCGCGACCGACTTTCACGACTGGAACACCAAAGGTCAGATCGTCATGGTATTCCATGGAGACGCAGCTTATCTCATTTTGGATGACGAAACATACAACTCCAATCGACATGTCGCGACTGGAAATCCTTACAAAGGACTTCTGAACGGACTGATGGAGAAAGGTGTGCAACTTGAGTTGTGCGGCGCCACCGCCAGAGGTAATCATTGGGGCAATGCGAACCTTCTTCCTGGGATCAAAGTCAACGTGAATGCGATGGTCCGGGTGACTCAGTTGGAACAGGAGGGTTACACGCTGATTTACCAGTAAAGCGGCACGTATCCGAGCCAACGTTGCAAACCGAAATAAATGAACTGAAGGAGGTGTGACATGAGGGTCTGGCAAATCGCAGTCGTGCTAGTTGGTCTTGCGCTGCCCGCTTCAGCAGCGAGCGATCCGGTCAAAAACAAGAACGGAATTATCGACCTTCCCAGCAATCACTCGGTCGATGAAACGGTGGACAGGGTCAAAAATATTCTGCAATCCAAAAGAATCACCCTTTTCGCCCTGATCGACCATAGTGGCGAGGCGGCAAAGGTCGGGATGAAGATGCGCCCAACGAAACTCCTGATCTTCGGAAGCCCAAAGGCAGGTACACCTCTCATGCTGGCTGCACCCAGCATCGCTATCGATCTTCCTTTGAAGATTCTGGTTTGGGAAGACGCACAGGGCAAAGTCTGGCTCTCCTACAACAGCCCGGAGTACCTGGCGGAACGACACGGATTGCCCCAGGATCTGGTCCCAACCATCGCAGTCGTCGGAACTCTGGCCGCTAAGGCCGCAGAGTAATGGAGTGGGGAAGGAACCGACCAAACGTGCACTAAGAAGCGGACCCGACGAAAATGAAATCTATTCAGAGCAGACGGTTGATGGTGGTGTTGTTTCTGTGGCTAGTTTCCTGTGCCGCTACAGGGCAAACCACCATCACAGCCTTCCTGCCGGAAGTCGACGGCTACGCTCGTTTCAGTCCCAACGCTCGCCTCTTTCTTCAAGCGAAGGGTTATATGGAAGATGGTGACCTTAATCACGCACAGATTGGACCAAGCATTCAGTTCAACTTCCGGCCCCTCGAAAAGCTCAAGAAGATCACAATTTTCGATCTGGATGACATCAAGTGCATGCCGGTCGTCTTCACCATCGGATATCGCTATCTCCCATCAACTGTGCAGCCAGATATCAATCGGTTTCAACCCATCATCCAGTTTCATGTTCCGTTCCCTGGAAGCACTCTGGTTACAGACCGGAACCGTTTCGATCTCGACTGGTCGCGAACCGCGTTTCACTGGACGTATCGCAATCGCGTCACGGCCGAGCGGCGCTTGACGTTTCGCTCCTACCATCCAGGCCCATATGCTGCTGCGGAGTTCTTCTACCAAAGCCAATACTCCAAGTGGAGCAGCACCCGGCTCTTTGCAGGTTGCCTTTTGCCTTTGAGCAAACATCTCCAGATCGATAGTTATTACGAGCACGTCAACAACACCGGGCCACATCCGAATCGTCAGGTAAACGCTGCGGGCGTAATGATCAGCTTGTTTTTCCCACCCAACAAAGGCTAACGAATACTGGAAGAATTGCCACCATAGGCCGCCTTGGCACCGCGAATCCCCGCGGTTCGGCACTGGTTCACTTGGCTGGCTGACGACGGGCAAACTGGAAGTTTGCCGTCGAAATCAGGCGATTGCACTCAAGCGAGGCTGTATCCAAAATGTGCTGCCACATCTTTCGTCAGCGAGATGATTTCAGCTTTCTCTTCTGTGCTGAAATTCGGACGGTAATAGTCGGGCAGAGAAAGTTTGGAGATGTACTTGGCACGTGCGGGGGCGAAAGCCTCTCGAGAAAGGCCGGTGTGAGCGAGTATGCGATCAATCGTTTCCTCGGGTTTTACGCACAGGTCTTCGTAACGCACGACACACACCGCGCGAGCCAGCTCGGGGTCATGCTCCAGCTGATCAATGACGAAACCAAACACTGAAGCCCACTGAAGCGCGCGGGCGCGTACCTGGCGTGCTTCATCGCGGCAGCCGCAGATCTCCTGGGTAGTCGCATTGTTTCCGACATTGACTGGAACAAAATTCGGGCCGAATTCATGGAACCCGGTCAGCCTGTTCATTCTCATCAGCCGCTGATCTTCACGCGCTAACTCTGTAAAAAGTCGATCCTGCTTGACCACCGACGCCGCATGATCAATAGGATTGCGAACATACAACAGGAACCGCGCATCAGGAAAAATACGGCGCAAGTAGCGCATCCGCGTAACGCAAGGATTGTTTTTGGATACGTAACGCGAACGCCCCCTCACCAAAAGCAACTTGCGGATGTGATCTTTAAAGAATTTCTCGAAGTCCGAATTTGCCGTCGTGTCGTCCAGAACATTGCAGCGGCTGGGATCATGCAGCTGCCGAAAAAAGCGCAGCCAAATCATTTCCTCCACACCCTCCGTACTGTCACGAGTTACCTTCAAACGATCGCGGTTGACGCGTTCTACGGGTGACTTCAGAGCGTGGATCGGAAGCTTTGGAAACAGCCGGTTCCACCACCATGGTGTGTAGGGCAGTGCAAAATCCGAATAGTGATGCGTGGTTACATCCGGGTGCTCGCTGAGCATTTGGGCCGAGATCGTGGTCCCGGCACGCGGCAAGCCCAGAATATAAATCGGCCGGTCGATGGGGATGGCCGCCATTCGCGACGCCAGCGATTTTGACTCGAGCTGCCCAAGCTCCACGAAGAGTGGCGCCGTTGCATTAACGAACCTGACAAACCAAAAAAGTCCAGCGGGCACGGAGAACCGCTCCGCTTTCGGCGGAGGATGCAGCTTGGACTGAGACGTGACAACCTGTTCCATAACGTGTGGAAATTGGGGTGAATGCCTCGATGAATACCGGGCTGGTTTTCAGATCTTCTCGAACACCGCGCCGATTACAGTCAAACCGGGGCCGAAACCCACGCTGATGATTTTCGCACCGGTTGGAATCGCATCCGTTTCCACGATTTTTTGCCACATGTAAGGAGCCGTGGCGGAGGCCATATTGCCGTGCTGGTCCAGAATCTCCCGGCTGACCCACATGTGGCTCTCATCGAGACCAAGCGCTTCGCGGACTTTGCTCACGATTGCCGGACCCCCAGGATGCATCGCGTAAACGAGATCCTCTTTCTCGGCATCGAAATCGATACCCGCTTGCTGGCAGAGATCGATTACGAAGTCCTTTACGTGGACATAAATTATGTCAGGAACATTTTTCGAAACTGTCTCGTCGAAGGAGTACAACCCCGGCTTCAAGGTCATTTCATCCAGGGAACTCGGGATGAGGCGTTCTTGGATCGCAACAAGCTTCAAGCCTCTCTTGTTCGCTGACGGGAAATTCGCCAGAGGATAAGCCGAGTATTTGATGAATCCGTCGCCGAAGAGCGCGTTCATCACATAGTTGCCGGGCTCATGCGTCAGAAAGTCGACATGCAGCGACAAATATTCCGTATGCACGATATCGACCCGCTCTTTCGGCTCTGGCAAGGTCGCGTACGATGCTGCCAACAGCCCACAGGCCGTACGGATCGCCGGAAAGGCGCCATAGCACCCCATGTGGTAGGCGTGGGTCACACCGGTGTGAAGCCAACCCTGCTTCGACAAAAAACTTTGAGCGGGGCTCGGCGACGCATACCCGGTGCAAGTGACATGGATGATCTCGTCGGGCGGCTGCTTGCTTTCTTCGTAACAACGCTCAAACGCGGTGAGTGCCGCCTGCTCAAAGAGAACGCGCCGCTTGTCCCAGGTTTTGCCGGCCGGATTGTCGTAGATGTTTGTGTATGGGACCGGAGGCGCAAGAAATTCGAAATGCCCATTCCGCCGCGTATCCGCCGTATCGTAAATACAAACCTGGCGCTGTGAGATATGTTCCGCGGAAGACGCGCAGTACCTGTCGACCCGCTTCTTCGTGTTCCTGAATACCGCAGTTCTTTGCTCTTCCGATTCGATGCCGTGACTGACGCATCGCGCGACAGACATCCAGTGTGCCAGACAGTCGAGCAGTTCCTCTTGCGGAACGGGCGGCTTTAGAGTGACCGGCTTAAAGTCGGCAAAGACGATCGGAAATGTGCGCGCCCGAGAACTTGCTTCCGCTTCATATGGTCCGTCCAAAACTTGCCCTTGTTCAGGCAACCTCATCAACCCCCCAATCAAGCTTTCGGACTGCCATCTTCATTCTTAATCTTTTCTTATCGCAGCCTGCTGTCATAATACCGAAAGATTTCCAGCCGTCAATATCGCCACACTCTAATTTATTGTGACCAGTGGTGCGGATCAAAACCCAGCCTGTTCTGTAAAGTTTTATTAAGGACAGAACCGTTTCTAATGATTTGCGTCTGAAACCACTGCCCAGCTTGGGTTTCAGAGCCTTCATCCACTTCTGCGGATGTGTGAACCCCTAATTTCAATCTTTACTTCTCTCAACTTTGTTGGTGTTTTTCTTCGTTTGAGATATATTTCAGATCAATGGATGAAGTGCCGCTGGAGTGGGACCATCGCAGACGGCTTCGCAGAAGTGATCCGGATATTGCCAAGCCGGGGAACCATTGCTACTAATCCTTGATTGCAAGCACCGCGGGCAATTCTCTGACGTCCGTGGAATCATTCTGAACTCCAATTCCCGGTGGGGAAAAAGATGAAGGTTTTGTTTGTGTCGTTGTTGATTGCGTGTGCTTTGATGGCAGGATGCGGGGCAGGTTCGATCCCCTCTCTCGCTCTGGGAAAAGTAGCAAGCACCCAGAATCCCTTGGTGGCACTTTACACAATCTCGACGGAATGTCCCGGCCAGGTCAGCGTGGAGTTTGGTCCGACCACCGATTATGGAAGAAGCACCGCCTGGTATCCAGTGAATGGCAACAACGTTCCGACTTCGATCTTGGTTGCGGGCATGATGGCATCGACTACCTACCACATGCGCGCTCAGGAGCAATGCACCGGTCAGGAGACCATCTCAACGGGTCCTGATTCAACCTTCACAACGGGCCCGTTGCCTTCTTCTGTCTCAACAGCCCTTCCCCAAATAGTCGTGAGCCGTCCTACTCCCTCATTGACCTCCACGGAAAATCCAGGAATCGAATCGATCGACGTAGCTGTCAGGGGCACACCTGCTTTTTTCACCGACCGCGACGGCAATGTCATCTGGTATTACGATAACGGTCCGACTGGTTTTGCGTTTCCATTCAAATTGCTTCCCGATGGAAACATACTATTGATCGTTACGGACGGGGCAACTTTTTCGAATTTGGTAGAGGTTGATCTTGCGGGAAATACTATTCGAGAGTTGACCAGTATTGACTTGCAACACAGGATGGCGAACGCCGGCGGCTTCGATTTCATACCGTTTGGTTTCCACCATGATTTCCTGCCGCTCCCGAATGGTCACCTCGTTACCCTCGTGTATTGCTTTAAGGATTTCACGAACCTTCCCGGCTATCCCGGAACCATCCGCGTTCTCGGCGATGCGATTGTGGACTTAGATCAGAACTGGAATCCGGTTTGGGGATGGAACACCTTTGACCACCTCGATATCAACCGCCATTTGTTCGGTTTGCCGGACTGGACTCACAGTAACGCACTGTTCTACTCGCCCGATGACGGCAACCTCTTCTTGTCGATTCGCCATCAATCGTGGATTCTGAAAATCGATTACAGCAACGGTGCAGGTAGCGGAAATATTCTGTGGCACTTGGGTTATCAGGGAGATTTCGCTTTGACCGTGGATGGCGTCCCCACGGATGATCCCAGTGAGTGGTTTTCGTTTCAGCATTTCCCGAGACTGCTTAGCCAAAGCGGCTCCCAGGATAATCTTGCCGTCTGGGACAATGGCGATCTTCGCATCCTCAATGCTGAAACGGGTGAGGTTTGTGAGGACCCGCGCTCCGGCAACACTTACCCCCCTTGTTATTCTCGAGCAACCTTATTTCAGGTCGACGAAAGTTCCATGGTTGCGAATTTGCAATGGGCTGACCCTGTTTACTATTACTCAACCTTTGGCGGGGGCGTCAATCAATTCTCCAACGGAAACGTCGAGTTCGAGTCGAATGCCATGGCACTCCCACCCAGCCCGGAAGTAGCTTCCATTGTTGAGGAAGTAACTTACACGCTGAACCCCGAGATCGTTTGGCAAATGGAGGTGTCTCCAGTTAATCTCCCTGCCTATCGCGCGTATCGGGTTCCAAGTCTCTACAACGGAGTGACTTGGCCCTACTGACCGCGCTTCCTGAAAGACCTCAAAGCTCTACGACGCAGCCCATTACTCAAATTTTGGCATCATACTCCCAAAATTCAGAACACCCTTCGTAATCAGCTTTGCCTCGATGCATCAGTTCGCGAGAAAACCTTGTACCAGGAACCAATTACTTCAAAAGTGATCATGCCCGCGATAACCCGCGCACTTCCTGGACGATGCCAACCCCCATTGCGAATGTAATTAACCAAGTGTCTGGCAGCTTCCATCCGTCTGCCTTTTGATCGTGAGTCGAAAGCCAGACTGTGATACATGGATACGATCGTCTCTCGGATGGTGTCGGTGTATTGATATCCAAACTCCTTATCGAGAGCCCTTAGCATTCGAAGACTTTCCTCCGCTCGAACACCTTGGGATACTGAGGACCACACGCCACCGCAGTGAATTCTGTAAGCGGCCAAGATCTCGTCTAGTAGCTCGATCGTCCCGTACCGGGCGACCATCGCGCAAAGCGGCCAATCACCGAGCTTCATCTCGAAAAACCATTTGGGGAATTGGCTGATATATTTCCGCCGCAGCACGGCGGTACACGTCATTACGAAATTGCCCTTCAGTATGTCCTCAATCGTGTACCGCCCGGCAGGAAGTTGAGGGACCACATCCAGCCTGACATCGAGATTCTGTGCCCCCGCTTCATATTGCGCTCGGGCGCGGCCACAGCATATTGCACACTCAGGATGGGCGTCGAGGAAATCGATCTGCTTTTGGAGCTTATCCGTTGCAAACCAGTAATCGTCACCTTCTAAAAGTGCGACGTACTTGCCATGGCAAGCTTCGATAGTTTCCGTAAAATTTTGTATCACGCCGATATTCTGGTCACGGAGAAGGAGCTTGATTCGCTCAGGGTAGCGGCGATGAAATGCCGTAATTACGCCGCGGGTTCCGTCGGTCGAACAGTCCTCTCCAATGACGATCTCATATTCACAGTTCACGTTTTGCGCGAGTATGCTTTCGATGGCCTGCCCGATGTATTGCTCATGGTTATAGGTAATGATCGCGACACTTAATTTCATAATTCCGCAATTCTGAATCGGATTCAGGATCTATTCGCGTCGATCGTACGTCGTGGAGTCCTTCAAACTTGTATTTTCTGTTCCGGTCCATGCGCTCAGAAACCACGGCGCCAAGCAGAATGTCTACGCAGTCGTGAAAAAGATCAGCCTATAGCAGACTTTTTAAGGACAAGTTCCAACCAGACGGCGCTCTGTTCCGCGTTGTGGCACAAGTAAACATATGTCCTACGAAAGCGGCGACGCTAAGAATAGCGACTGACCTGAGAATCCAACATACCGTTTTGCTTAACGAATGCTATTTCTACAAGCCACAAAGCGTTCTGGAAACTTGTGCGATTGAGATCTGTGATGTCAAAAACCACATACCCGTTTTCTTTCATGGCTGCAATAACAACGTCAATTCGATTTGTGAAGATCTTGCTCATGACTGCCGCCTCAAGCAGGACGACTTCGCAGCTCAGGAGCGTTCTAGTGGCTCCGTCCAGGACCTGCAAGTCCCAGCCTTCGGCATCGATCTTGAGCACATCGGGTGGAGGCAGACTTGTTTTGGGCAGGAAGTCGTCAAGTGAGACAACTGGCGCTTCAATCTGCTGAAAACCAAGTTTGGACGCTTGCTCCTCATCCAAGGCAAACGTAAAGCTGTCATCTCTTGAATGGACTGTAAGCTTCATCGTCGAATTGATCGGACCGGCTCCCATGCAATAAAACTTGACCCTTTCATTCCGCGTGAGATCAGCCACTTCACGGCGCATTTCTTCCTGCGGTTCGAACATCGAAAAATAGGCGTCGGGAAAGTATTTCAAGGCGGTTCGGGTCCAATTGCCTCGATTGGCGCCAACATCCACGATATGTTTTGGCTTAAATCCCAGTTTAACCAGACACTCGAAGAATGGGTCCGTTCGCGCGTGTGAGCTGTTGTTGGAAGCTCGTACGATTTGCAGACCCAATGGCCGGATCAATTGATTCACCGCTTTAGCGATTTTCATGCATTCGTAGTTCCTAGTTGCGCACTCATTTCGGCGGCATCGAAAGCCCAACTCAAGTTCACTTTTGCCTCTTGCCTAGAGCGTCCTTGATTTCGCCGGAAAATTGGAATGCCGTCTCAAGTATTTCAGCCATGCTCGCGATCATGCCAGCATCCACAGTTTGCCCGGTTGGAAGAAGGCAAATGCGGCTGGCGACTCTTTCCGTATTCGGCAGCATTAGATACGCATTGGGTTGCAGGCTTCTGTAAGGCTCCATGCGGTGGCATCCTGGCCAAAAATATTTTCTCGCAAGCACGTTCTCCGCATGAAAGACATCAACAACTTCATCCCGGTTCAAAGGAGCCGCTTCAGGGTCGATCTCCAAAACAATGTATTGATAGTTGTTGTGCTCCTGCTTGTCGTAACGAATGAGAGAAACACCCTGCAGTCCGGAGAAGTATTTTTCAAATGCTTCATAGTTTGTCTTGTTCACAACTACAATTTCGTCCAGCGCCTCGAGCGACGTCAGGCCCATTGCCGCGCAGGCTTCCGTCATTTTGCCGTTTACCCCCAGATAGCTGACCTTGTCGTAGCCCGAGAAGCCAAAATTGCGCATAAATTTCAAGCGGGTGGCCAAGTCATCGTTGTTAGTTACGATTGCCCCCCCTTCGAACGCGTTGATGAATTTTGTCGCGTGAAAGCTAAAGACCTCACATTCGCCAAAACCACCCACCATCGTGCCTCGGTGCGTACATGCAAACGCGTGCGCAGCGTCGTACATTACCTTCAATCCATACTCGCGGCCGATCCTCTCAATCGCCTCGGTATCGCAGGCGCGTCCCCACAGATGCAAACCGAGGACCCCACTTGTCTTTGAGCTGATCACCCGCTCAACACTCCGAGGATCCATGTTGCAAGTGGCCGGATCGATATCCGCGAAAACGGGGGTGATTTCCTGCCACTGGAGGGCGTGTGCTGTCGCAATGAACGTATACGATGGCACGATAACTTCCCCCGTCAATTCCAGCGCACGAATTGCGATTTCAAGTGCTACCGTTGCATTGCACATCGCCACACAGTGCCTGGTTTTTGCAATCGCGGCGACTTTAGCCTCGAACTCCTGGACGAAAGGGCCATCATTGGAGAACCAGCGACGGTCAAGCATGTCGTTAAATCTCTCCAGAAGGCGCTCTCGGCTCCCCACATTTGGCCTGCCCACATGCAGTACGGATTGGAAACGTGGAAGATCCCCCAGCAGCGCCAGCCGCTTGGATTGGATTGCTGTGTTTACCTTCATTGCTCTCAGCTATGCCCTTTCATCACAGAACGCTTGTATCACGCCCGTCGTGAAGACGGGTATCCTAAAACCAGTCTCGGTGGGTACACTCTGAGAAGCTATCATTGATGCGGTGGTATCTCGTTGTCTTCTCGTCGCCCCGTCTCTGGACCATGGCCCTGCTCTGGATATTACCTGCCTATCTCGGAAGCTGCTTTTCGAGTTCGAGAATTCGCCGCTTCCGTTCACCGATTCTTCGCGCTGGCGCGCCAGCGTAAACCCCAAATGGCTCGCAGTCTCGTTTTATGAGGCTGAGTGCACCTACTGCCACGCCGTCTGCAAGCGTTACGCCCGGCAAGATTACCGATCCTGAGCCAATGATCACATGGCGTCCGACGGTGACATCTGCACGAACAACCCCTGTCAAAGATGAAGGGACCGTGGGATTCGTCATCCACTCACCTGAAAAATCGTCGCTGCTTGAGTAGATCGCGACCTTGGATGACAAATTCGCAAAGTCGCCTAGCCTTATTGCCCCAGCGCCGATCAATGAACAATGAACTGCGATATGTATGTAGCTACCGATGAATATTCCACCCGGGCCCGCGGAAAGCACACAAAAGTCATCGATCCTCACGTCATTTCCAAGCGAGATACGGCCACAATTGTAAAACGACGCTTTGTCAGAGATCGCGACTCTGTCTCCGACGGAGACGAATCCCATTTCAACGACCCTGGTTCGATCCAAAATTGCCATGCTTTGAGCCTCTGCTTTAACGGCTGCGGTCTCGAGTTGCGGTAACAAGAGGCGCGTCACTTTTCGCTTGCTGGAACGGGCCTTCCACACTCCACTCAAGAATCGGCTGAACGATTCCCGGTTCACGTCCCATGTACGCCGTCTCACGCTCAGCAGTGTCTATGACATTGAAGGAAACGATGTCCTCCTTCCAGTAGATTGCCGAGTTTTCGTTTTCCACGATAATTAACTTGAGGAAGTACCCCCCGCTGTTCAGCAGATTTCCGGGTATTCTGCAGATTGCGCGATAGCTTCCCGCGGAGTGGACGGTTGGCTTGCTCCAGGTCGTCAGAACTGTGATTCCCTGGTCGTTCACCAGATGGTAAGTGATATGCAGCAGAAAATTGCTTTCGTGGACTGTGTACTCTGTTTCGATTCGAATCTCTGTTTGCATTGAAAGCGATCTGGATCCGGGATCATTACCGTCCGTGACGGAGATGCAGCGGATCCGCACGATGCTGTTGCCCGGCGCAATTTCGGGATCGTCCCAGGTAACCGCCTGATTCGATTCCATGCTCTCGGAGAGATAGCTTGCGATCACCGATGCTGCGGGGCCAGCACTCTTCAGATGTCCCCTTTCCAGCAAGACCGCCTGTTCGCACAGAGATTGGACGGCAATCATGTTGTGGCTCACGAACAGCACGGTCCGCCCCGTGCCGCTCGCTACATCCTGCATCTTGCTCATGCATTTCTTCTGGAACTCCGCATCGCCGACGGCCAGTACCTCGTCTACCACCAGGATCTCGGGCTCTAAATGCGCAGCGACGGCAAATGCCAGGCGAACGTACATGCCGCTGCTGTAGCGCTTGACTGGGGTATCGAGGAACTTCTCGACTCCGGCGAAGGCAACGATTTCATCGAACTTGCTCCTAATTTCGGCATGGCTCATCCCGAGAATGGAGCCATTGAGAAAGATGTTTTCGCGGCCGGTGAGCTCCTGGTGAAAGCCGGTGCCGACCTCAAGAAGGCTGGCGACACGGCCACGGAGAGTAATACGGCCTTGAGACGGCTGGGTGATGCGGCTGAGGACTTTGAGCAGGGTGCTTTTGCCAGCTCCGTTGCGTCCAATAATGCCGAGGACTTTACCGCGCTCGACCTCAAAGGAGATATTTTTGAGCGCCCAGAATTCCTCGTGAGTGCGGCCGTGCTGCGACTCGTCGCGGCGGCGGAAGAGGCCGGCGGTGGACTTTATCAGTGTTTCGCGCAGAGTCTTGTAGGGGGCGCGCTCCTGCTGATGCAGGATAGCGTATTTCTTGCCGACGTTCTCGACGGAAATGATGACGTCAGACATAGAGCAGTAACTCGTCGCGCTGAATCCGGGCGGTCGAGTGGATGCGAGGACGAATCGTCCGCCGAGGACGTGCGGGAACGCTAAATAATGTCGGCAAAGGTCCGCTCCATCTTGCGGAAATACCAGGTTCCGCTGATAAACAGGAAAACTGTCACACCAATGGAATTGGCGAGGTCGGGCCACCAGATGAGGGGCTGACCTCGGAGCAGCGACCAGCGGAAGCCGTCAATGACGCCGACGACTGGGTTCAGGGAGAAAAAGAAGCGCCATTTGAAAGGAACGACACTGCTGCTGAATCCCACAGGGGAAACATAGAGACCGAACTGCACGATGAAAGGGATGATGTAGCGGAAGTCGCGATATTCGACGTTGAGAGCGCAAAGCCACAAGCCGACTCCGATGGAAGCCAGGAAGGCTAGCAAGACGAAGAGCGG
Source organism: Candidatus Sulfotelmatobacter sp. (assembly GCA_030041415.1). Taxonomy (GTDB): domain Bacteria; phylum Acidobacteriota; class Terriglobia; order Terriglobales; family Acidobacteriaceae; genus Sulfotelmatobacter. The sequence goes on along the minus strand of JASHNX010000297.1, from coordinate 20,340 downwards.
CAATCCGGCAAGGCGCCAGTCGGGAACGAAGCGATACCAGACCATCATCATCGCAATCAGCGCCATGGTGATCAGAAAATCGACGAAACTAGTGATCACAGAACTGGCGGGAACGATGAGGCGGGGGAAATAGATTTTGGAGACGAGGTTGGAGTTCTGAACGAGGCTGTCAGCCGAGGCCGCGAACGCAGCGGAGATAAACTGCCATGGCAGCATTCCGGCCATGACCAGCAAGGCGTAGGGAATTGCGGCCGGGGCCTGAAGTTTGGCGACGCGACTGAAAATGATCGTGAAAATCACCATCATGAGCAGGGGACGGACGACGGCCCAGGCAATCCCCATGACTGTCTGCTTGTAACGGACGAGAATGTCTCGCCACGCCAGAAAATAGAACAGCTCGCGGTAGCGCCAAAGGTCGCGCCAGTAGTTTTTCTCGGTGCGCCCGGCTTCGATAATCAATTCAGACATTATTTACGAAAGGAACCACGCTCGGAGTCGCCAAATTTAAGAGAGCGAGAAGGTGTCGAACTACAAATGCACATTTCAGCTTACCAGAAAACACTCTAATGGGCCTGCGATTGGGGAGTTTCCGTGCGAGTACAGCGATCTTGAAGGGCAAGAAAATCAAGGTCTCGTGTCCAGGGTGAACGAGATATTGCGGGCTTTGGGTGAAATGCTGTCCTTCGGGAAATTCAGGCCTTCTGTAAAGCCAAGTTGTGCCTGCTGGCGATCCGAACACCTAACGCGTTCCTGCGCCTCCAGCGGCTTTTGCACGACAACAAGCGAATGGTGTGCGAAAACGGGTCGGAATTGGCAGGGCTGCTTCAAAGGCACTTTTTCACTCGCCGCAGGCAGCGGGCACCGCCCCACCACTTGTCGGCTAAGCCATCAAGTGGGTCCGTGCCCTTAATAATTCTTGGCGCGTTACTTATTTTCGCGTATCATTCCTGACAATTATCATCGGACGTTCACTCTGGACAACGGGTTCGGGAAACTCCTTGGCGCTGTTTTTACTCAGCTTCCCCCGTAGTTTGAAGTCTCGCAGACTGACACGCCCAGATCGGACGAAAACGGTTCATAACCTCAATCCCAGCGAGGAAAAATGAGAGCATTGTTTGCCGTAAGAGCCATTCTTGCAATGGCAGTCGCCGTAGTGTGTGGTTTGATGCCAGGGTGCGATGCCGGTTCGATCCCTTCCTTAGCGACAGGAACTGTATCAAAGACGCAGAACCCTTTGGTGGCGATCTACACAGTCCAGGAACAGTGCATTGGACAGGTCATGGTTGAGTTTGGTGAGACGACCGATTACGGAAGAAGCACCTCTTGGTATCCAACGAAAGGTTTCTACGAGCCGACTTCTGTTGAAGTAGCGGGAATGAAAGCATCGACCACCTATCACATGCGCGCCCAGGTTCAATGCGGGAACAGTACCCTCACTACTTCAGACACGACCTTCGCAACGGGCGCCCTTCCCTCATCCCTCCCCTTTCCGGGTATTACGGTAACTAGACCCTCCCCCTCTCTAAGTTCCACCGAGAACCCGGGAATAGAAATGCTAACCATAACCGTCCAGAATTACCCAGCTCTTTTTACAGACCGCGATGGCAATGTGATCTGGTATTACAACACCGGGCAAGGATTCTTCCCCTTCGCCTTCAAATTCCTTCCTAACGGGAACATCGTCATGATTGTTTCCCCTGGCGTCGCCGCTGCGGATGGTCTCGTCCAAATCGATCTGGCCGGGAACATCATTCAACAAATCACTATTCCGACGCTGCAGCAAAAGATGCAGGCCGCAGGCTTCGATTTTGTGCCGACGTCATTCCACCATGACGTGCTTCCCCTCGCGAATGGTCATGTGCTGGCCCTTGTGAACGTCACCAAGAGTTTCACGGATCTCCCCGGTTATCCTGGAACTATTCAGGTCCTCGGAGACGGCGTTGTCGATTTGGACCAGAACTTTAATCCCGTCTGGGCGTGGAACGGCTTCGATTGGCTTGACATCAATCGGCACTTGTTCGGCTTGCCCGACTGGACCCATAGCAACACGCTTTTATATTCTCCCAACGACGGCAATATACTACTGTCCGTCCGTCATCAGTCTTGGGTTATCAAAATCGACTACAACAACGGAACTGGATCCGGAGACATTCTGTGGCGCCTGGGTTATCAGGGCGACTTCGCTTTGACTGTAAACGGCGTGCCTTCGGACGACCCCAGTGAGTGGTTTTCGTTCCAGCATTTTCCAATCTTGTTAAGCCAAAGTGGATACCTGGATAATCTCGGCGTCTGGGATAACGGAAATGAACGAGTCCTCAATACGACAGGCGAGGTTTGTGTGGATCCACGTTCGGGCCTGCCGTTTCCACCTTGTTATTCGCGTCCGACGCTATTTCAAGTCGACCAAAGTTCGATGGTCGCCAATTTGCAATGGGCTGAGCCCATACTCTACTACTCGACATTCGGTGGGAGCGTCAACCAGTTTGCCAACGGAAATGTTGAGTTTGATTCGAATGCTATGGCGCTCCCACCCAGTCCAAATGTAGCCTCCAGGATTGAGGAAGTGACTGCGACTTCGGCGCCACAAGTGGTCTGGCAAATGGACATTACGCCGGTCAACGCCACTGCTTATCGGGGATATCGCGTGCCCAGCCTGTATCCGGGGGTAACTTGGCAATATTGAAGATTGTGTTAACGGAGGCGTGGTAGGACCCCCTATTCTCTGCCGTCTAAATCAACCTCATGTGTTCGCACCGGAGGGTACGGGTTTCGGATCCCCAAATTGTCTGGACCGTATGCCAGAGCATGAACCTTTGCATATCGCAATGCTTCGGATATCGGGGCCCCTTGGCGCAACATGGCCACGGCGACTCCTGCAAAAAAATAGGACGCTTTGAGGTAGGATCGCTTGACTCCTCTAGCGAGGACGTTCAACCTTACCCGCTGGAACACCGCAGCGGGCGATTCACGATGCGAATGCATCGCTTTCACCTCGGGAAGGTAAAAGAGCTTCCCCCCCTGCGCTAGATGTTTTTCTGCCCAGGCAAAATCCTCGCTGCCGTGAAGGTTGGGGAACGGATTCTTCTCCCACGAATCTCGTGTAAGCCCAGAAGCTGCGTTGGAAAAACCGGCCGGGGAGTTAACTTCGATCAATTCTTTCCCAGCGAATCTGGGATATCTACGGGCAAGATAAGCTCGCTCGTACCAGTTTGCACCAAAAACTTGGTCTGGCACTTGCCGGAGGTAAGCCGCCGCTAGGGCATCTTTCGACAGCACTGAAAATAGCTTTTCCAGCGCGTCGGAGCATTCAAGCAAGACGTGCCCAGACAAAAAGCACACGACGGACGCGCGGGATACCGATAATAGGAAATTACAACTACTCCCGAAGGAAAAATCCGCAGGAGCTATCTCGTAAATGTTCACGGGTAGCGCTTGAAGGAATTCAAGAGTCCCGTCTGTGCTGCCGCTATCGAGAAACAATACCTCTACATCTCGAAAAATGGTCTGCGACGAAAGGCGCGACCAGAATTCAGAGAGAGCCAAACGCTCGTTTTTTACTCTGACCAGAACGGATAGAAGAGGTGCACGAGAGCCGCTGGACTTTAGAACACGAACGCTATCGATCATAGTATGCTAGTGTGTGTTTTGAAATCGGATCTCTGAGAGTTATCGATCCATCCCACCACGTCAAATCGGTTTACCAACGAGGCATCCCCGCTCTTTTCTTGGTCTGATTCGGCCAAGTCTGAGATTCGGCCTCATGTTTTACAGACACCGTCGCGAATGGATTTCACTGGCCGCTACAGCAAGCCGAAGACGCAAAATGCAGTCTAACGACTGCGACCCGACAAATCTTCCCAGCCGAAGCAGTGTATCCTACAGACTAATTTGCACATGAATTATAACGGTTTGATGCATTTGTTAATCCAATGAAAAATCGACTCCAGAAACTGAATGCCGCAATCAAAGATCGTGCACTGCATCTCGCCGGACTCGAACTCAAGATCGAGTACATAAACACTCCTCCATCCCCACAAAACGCTTTGGATATTTTCAGAGGCGAGTGGTTTGCGAAGTTGCCGCCTCCTTTTGCGAACCTGAACGCCGGCGACGGTCCCATTTTTGAAGATCCCCGAATCATCTGGCTGGGACAGAGGCTCGATAATCCGGGGAGCTTGCATGTTCTCGAGTGTGGTCCGCACGAAGGGGCTCACACCTACATGCTCGAAAAACTTGGGGTTGCGTCAATACTATCGATTGAAGCGAACACCCACGCCTTCTTGCGATGCCTCGTTCTAAAGGAACTCCTCGATCTGAAAAGAGCACGGTTCATGCTCGGAGACTTCGTCAGTTATCTGCGCACCAGCGGACGCTACGATCTCGTGGTTGCTTCCGGCGTCCTTTACCATTTAGTCAATCCCGTAGAAGCCATCGCCTTGATGTCAAGAGTGACCGATCAGCTTTACATCTGGTCGCACTATTACGATGAACCAAGGGTTAGAACCCACCCAATGTTGGCGCACCATTTCAAATCTACTTCGTCGGCGGAATATGCTGGATACACGCACTCCCTCTACCGCCAACATTATCAGACCCGCCTCGGAAATGCCGGATTCAACGGTGGTTCCAGACATTACAGTCATTGGCTCAGTCGAGAAGATTTGATCGGTTCGTTAAAATTCTTCGGCTTCGACAACCTCACCATTCACTTCGATCACCCCGACGATGCCGCGGGCCCGAACATTTCATTGTTGGCTAAACGCACCGTGTAAGTGGCTCAAAAAACCGCGTGGCGTAAGCATCTGGACGCCACTAGGGTTGGCGGCGCGCTTTTGCTGCCGGGGAATTTGCGCCCGGATTGGGCCATGGCATCTGGGAGCAGATAAATCAGGCTACGGTCGACATTTTCTCGATTCGTTTCCGATTAGGAAAAAAAAAGTACAGCCAAAAAACCTGAGAAATAATAGGAAGATAGAACAAATGGTTGAAAAAAATGGTGAGGATCACGCATTGCGCTAAGACGGCATACGCCAAAGAGCCGCGGAGCGAACGGTCGCGCCAATAATGTGCCGCCACATAGGCCATGATGATGCTGAAACAGGCGATCCCAAACATGCCGAAGTCTCGGAAAGGGCCGAGATAAGCAGTGCTCACATTCAGAGCCTCCGTGACCAGATCTCCGCTGGGCAATTCGGAGACAGTAGTGGGGTCATAAACGATTTTGCGCAACACAGTCGGGAGCAGCTGGGAAGTTGCGTAGGGGAACAGGGGATCATAGACTGGGTGAGTCGTTTGAACCGTATTCACTAAGTTGTTAATAGGCGTCGCCACATAGATGTATACCCAGAGCGCTCCGGAAGGCAGCCATTCCGGATAATTCTGCGAGGGCTCGGCTACACCGCGAAAAGATTCGGCACCTCCTGATCGGAGGTCCCCAATATAACCGAAGGCCAAAATCAACGCGATCAGGCCAACCACAGATCTTGCTACAGTCTTTTTCGAAAGCCCTCGAATCATAACCCACACGACTCCGTATTCAATCAGCATCACGATCAGCATGTTTCGGGTGACCACAATGATTGACCACAGAAGGACGAAGCCGGCCATCCATAGAAATCGCCTCCGGCGCGTCAAGACATACAACGCAAAACCAATTAGGCCGATAGTCTGGATCAAAGAGTTAAGCAAGCCGTGGAAGGTTGGAATCCCGAAATCGAGGTAGGTTTTGGAACTGCCTTGAATCAGCCATAGAATCGGTAATCCGCCCGACAAGAAGATCTCAACGACCGTCAGCATCGCCCAAATAGCCAAGGCAATTGTGAGGTTTCGCGTCAGTTTTTCGACTCGGAAATCCGTATCCAAATAAAACGAGGATAGGTTCAAAGAATCCCACGAGCGGCACCCCAAATAGATGAGAGTGGTCAACGTGAACGGGATAACAATCCAAGCCACCACCGTCATCACTTGGCTGCTGGAGAAGATCAGCATCTCGCTAAGGTGCAACTCGTACAGCCCGACCGTGATCGCCCATACCAACCAAAAAATCACCAGGGGATGGATCCACCCACACCTTGGCATCCATCGGGTCTGCAGCCGAGTGCTGTCGCTAGCTTGTGCAGCAAATACCACTTCCTTATACCCTCGCGAGAAATCCAAGATGATTGAACAGGCTGGTTCCCCGAAGACCCTTCCGGTGCAGCGTCAATTGCCGGATAATTAGCGGCAGATCACGTGATTCTGACCAGATTCTGAGCGTGGCCTTTTGTTGATCGTTCAATTGATCGCTATACCGGTCAACAAAAATTTCAGCCTGTTTTCGAGAAGCTTCAATCCTGTCTTTGAACGGCCTGTCGTGGCGCAAACGTTTCAACAGGTTTCCCGACCTCCAGCCGTGACCCGCCCCCACAGCATTCCCGCCATGTTGGCGATACTGAATCGTGGTTTCGTGGAGCGGCTGCAGAACACCGAAGGCGACAGCGATCAGCCCCAGCCATGTATCGTGCATCGTTGCACCTTCTGGTATTGGGCTTGCTTTGAATATCAGACTCCGGTTTGCCAGGGCCGTGCACCCGGTCACCAGATTTTGTACCAGCATCGCGCCCAAACTGGCCCGCTCGGGATTAATATGGCCCAGCTTCCACAGCGACGGAGCCCTTACCCGCAACTCGTCGTCTACGATCATCATGTCCGAAAACACGAGAGCGGGCGTGTCTGAGCCCCGTTCAGCCTCAATCGCTTTCATAGCCGAAGTGCTCAACCCCAATTTATCCGGCCGCCAGATGTCATCCTGATCGCAGAACGCAATATAAGGTGAGCTAGACTCTTCCAGCAGCAATGAGAAAGTACGACACGGCCCTTGACGGCTGGGGTTTTTTCGGATCACTACTCGACCTGGATAACGATTTCTGTACTGCTCAACAATATCCAGCGTCGAGTCGCTCGAACCATCGTCCCTGACGATCAACCGAAAATCTTGTAAGCTTTGCGAAAATAAAGAGGACAACTGCCCCTCGATGAATCGCTCCCCATTCCAGGTGGCCATGAGGATCTCGATCAGTGGCTTCGGCGAGATCACGCCTTAACCTCAAGCTGAGCATTCCCCTCGACCGTTCCGGAGAAACGAATCCCCAGTCTTCCCGACCGTCCATCCAGAAACCCGCGCCACATCATTCGAAGGCAGGCCAGTTTTTGCTTACCAAATAGGGACAGGGAAACGGCATAGTGACCCAATCGACATAATAAAAAGCCTTTGTTCCGCCACTCCGGGCAGTACTCCCAAATTGTAAAAACCTGGTTCCGGACCATGTAATAACACCTCCACGGAGCGTGATCGGACCAGTATTTTATTCGGCCAAAAAAATTGAATTTGGACGGATCGCCCAGAACGTGATCCAGATGGCTGTCCCGAACCACTCCAATCTTGAACCCGTGATGCCGAAGACGGAGGCAGTGCTCGTAGTCAACAAAATCCATGAAGAAATCGGCGCGCGGCAACCCCACGGCGTCGATTGCTTCCCTTCTTATCAAGCTGCCGGAAGAAATTGCGAAGTCGACAAAACTGATCGCCTGGTTGGGGTCTCCGAGCGTTGGAACCATACGCCCCTGCTTCCATAAATGACCTGGATATGCCATTTTGGTTCCCGTATGAACGCAGACCGGAGCGAGAATCGCCGTGCTCCCTTCGTCGGTGCCAAGGAGCGGAATCGCGTTCAGCAGGCTCTCCAAGCACGTCTCGGCAGGAACGCTGTCTTGATCGAACAGCCACACCCAATCGTGCTTCCTGTCAAGTACGGCATGAGCAATTCCCGCAGCGTAGCCGCCTCCTACCCCGACATTTTCCGCCAGATCCAGAACCGTCACTTGCGGATATTCTTTCGCCAGCAGCTTCAAACTGTCGTCCGCGGACGCATTATTCACCACAATAACTTCATCAAGCTCCTTGGTCTGGCGATACAGGGCATCCAAATGTCTTGCTAGAACGCTTGCGCCGTTGTAAACCACGGTCACACTTGCAATAGAAGACATTTTCGGCCTCTGCCTAGAGCTCGCTAATCAGATTCGCCCGCATGCCACCGCTTTCCCGGAGGCGGGAACTGAAGTCCTGGCACCTTCCTCGATCCGTCTTAAATGGACTCCGCTCGCAGCAGGATTGGAGAACCTGCAAGCGTGTCTTTTCTTTTTGGGTGGAGGCGGCCGACGACTTCTGGCCCACGATAAAGATATGGTACGGCATGACCACCTCTGCAGCTACAACCTCGAAGCCTACGTAATCGACAAGCTTGAGTGCCAGCTCTGGATCAAATACATGATGATGAACGCCTCGCGTGGCCGCGTTGTTTTTAATCCATTTCTCAAAATCTTGCCTCGATTTCTGCGCCGGATCTCGGTTCAGATCATGTTTCTCCAATATCTCTGCAAAGTGCGTCTGATCTTCCTCGGTCACCGCACGACGATGATCCTCCAATAAATGCTCAAACCCAGTCACACTTCTCCGATGATCAAACGTTCCCGCCTTGTGAGGCAGAATCAACAGCAGCCAACCCTTCGTTTTCAGTACTCGCCCCCACTCCTGCATAGTCTTGATCGGATTGGCGCAGTGTTCCAGTGTGTGGCACGATGCAATAAAGTCGTACTCATCCGACGGAATGCCCGATAGGTCGGTTGCTTCGCGGAGGAACTGATGACCTGCCGGTTTGTGGGCGTTGTATTTAAAATACTGACCTTCCTTCAGCGCGCCCTCCCAAAATGTTTGGCTGCTGTAGTTGACATTGTCAATATCCTTGGCGACCGCATAGATTGGGAATTCGCCTCCGGCTTGAAAAAACGGACTCGGGCCACCGATCTCCAGTCCTCGGCCGCTAAACTTGGAAAGAGCTTCACGGTCGCGCTCCCGGCCAAAAACACCTCTCCTCAGCAACCAAAGTGGATAACGTGGCCCAAACATCATGTACAAATTCCAGTGATACCGTAAGCGATCTCTCATAGACTTTGTGGCTGCGTCGGTTCAAGTTCTTAAATACACACAGGGATGCATCATTAACACATTGTTTTGATGGAATTCTTCGGTCTCACGACAAAGCGCGGCCAGTTCGTGCGCGAGAACCTTGCATCCCTTTTGGAACGCTCCGCTGGCAATTGACAAACGTCCTTTTCGCCGAAGGAAGTCGTACGACTACCCTTGCGACCGAGCGCGACCGTTTTGATTGCCCGCGAGCAGAAACAGATCTTTTCCGATGCTCTTCCAACCGGAGGAGTAACGCCAATAGTTAGTGTTTCTGGCTTCGCGTACAATGATCGGACAACGGCCCAGAAATGAACATGGAAGGTTGGCCCGTGCGCGTCTGTGGTTAATCTGCTCACTCAATTTGCGGATCGCCTCGAGAGAAACCGAAAATCTGTCACCGCTATTTAGTAAGCGCTCTTTCCATTGTTCACACTGTTCGATTTCTGGATAGTAGCGATCCCCAACATATTCGTAAACGTGCGAAAATTTCTCCCGCAAAGCCATTGGTTTTGGCAATCCTAGCTGTTGAGATGGATGCCATCGATACCGGATTAACGGTTCGGGTACTAGATCAATTTTTCCGCATGCACTCAGCAGCAACGAAATCCAATAATCATGAATCTGGTTCTTTGGGATGGGCAGGAGCAGATCACGATACCGGCTGTGGAATGCCAATGCGGCTCCCGTCACATAAGGCCGTCGCAACAGAACATCGAAGGCATTCACCACGAATGCCCGCTGCTTGACGGCGTCAAACGTGTGCGATCGCCACAAGGCGCCGGGCAAGGACTCTGAGCTTTCGCTGATCAGCGTTCCATCGCTGAAAACAGCTACGAGGCCAGCACACGCGAGAAATCTTTCCTCAATCGTTTTCAGCTTCTGGGGAAACCAGATATCGTCCTGGTCCGCCAGAGCTATTATGTCCCCTTGGCAAAGGGAGATCGCCTTCGCAAAGTTTGCCGTGGTGCCAAGATTCTTCGGGTTCTCTTCGATCCTGCAGGCGAAGGGAGCTGTGCGCGCGAAGTCCCTCAGTATTTCTCTGGTATTGTCCTGTGAATCGTCGTCGCAGATGACGCATTCGTCGGGCACTCTGGTTTGAGCCGAAAGGCTGTCAAGCTGCTCTCCTAGAAAACGTGCTCCCTGAAACGTGCACATCGCTACTGAAATCTTCAGACGCAAACAGAGTTTCCCTTCTCTATCCTCGAGTCGATGCCAGTGCTTTCTTCCACGGGAGCGCTAAGGGTCACGCGCCCTTTCGATGCCATGTTCTATCGTAAATTCCCCTCAAGGTTCCGTGAATAGTCTGAAGGATTTCATTCACAAGTCTTTTTCCCGGATCCGCCGGATCAATTTCCTGCCAGCGGGCCAGTACTAGAATCCAGGCGCAGGCGCCAAAGAAAACCACCACAATTGTCGTTCCAACCAGAAGCGTTCGAGGCGGGAACGATTTGATCTCGGGAACATCGGCAGCGTCCAGAACCTTTACACTGGGCGTTTCTCTGGCCTCCTCCACTTTCGCAAGCTCATATTGCTTGGTCAGCGTCTCGAAAACCGTCTCCTGTATCTTGGTTCGGCGGTAAAGGTCAGACCAAGTCACACCCAACACGGGAAGCTGTCTAATTGAAGGATACAAATCCGGCTTCTGCTCCGCCGATTCGCCCACCTGATCGCCCGCGGACGTTGCACCGCCAGCGGCAGGAACTCTGCCTCCCATTTTCTGCAACTGCCGCCGATACTCGTCGATTCGTGCCTGTAGCGAACGAATCCGCACATTCTCAGGCGCATAGATTTGCTGCAAACCCTGGAGTTGGGTCTCCGCCGCTATCAGTTGACCTTCCAAATCTGCGGCCGCGACGAGCATTGTGCGCCCCTGCTCTTTTACGTCGAGGGCTGTATTCTGGCTCGCGAATTGGCTGAAATCTTTTTCCGCGGCTTCTAGATCTTTCTGCACTTGGGACAGGCGATCTTCTAAGAACACTCTCTCTTTGTGCGCTGAACCCGTATTCTGGTTGATGACAACATTGTTCAGCGCCGCCACATACTCGCGCGCCATCGCGGCAGCCCGGTCGCTACTGTGGTCGCTGACCTTAATCGTAATAATTCCGCTCTTGCGTTCGGAGGAAACGTCGGTAACACTGTCGAGAATTTTTCGCGCATCCTGATACCGGCGTACGCCATACGCCTTGCGCAAGCCGAATTTATCAATGAGATCGTCTTGCACGGTGCGGCTATGGATCACGCCAATGAACAAATCGCCGGACGTTTTCAGCCCGAGCAATTGCTCGCCAACGGCGCCCAGATCGCCATTCTTCCCGAGGGCGGACAACATCGAGGTGATTCCCTGGCCGCTCTGATCCGGCGGCATCAGCCGAGTCGTGGATGTATAACGCACGGGAATGAGAAACGCGACGATCGACGAAGCTGCAAATGCGATCACCGCGCAACGAAATAAAAACCGTCTCTCCTGCCAAAGCAACGAAATGCGCCCGATAAGGCGCTGCCTGCGGCTCGAAGCATCCTCGGTTTCAACGAGAATTTCCCGCTCAAGGTCTGGATCGACAAATCTCGCGTCCCGCTTCGTGATTTCTCTCGTCGCCATTTAGCTCAACGCAATTATGGTCCGCTTTACTGCTGCCCAACATCTCCATTCTGATTTTTTCCGCGCAATGGCTTCGGCCAGAAGCTTACTTCAATCATGGAAGTTACATTCGATTGCCTCCCCAAAGCAATAACCGGATAGTGCCACGTCTCATATTGCGCCATTCCCGAAACGCTGAACGTCGATCCCACCCAGAACTCGGCGCGCACATTCGCATCGGTCAGGCTTCCTCCTGGCGGAACCGCGGTCTTGGGAAGTCCGTCAGGCTGGAAACCGTCGGTAACCAATTGCCGGCTTACTTCTTGATGCCGGAATCCGAACTGCAGTTTGTTTCGGTGGTTCAGCCAATATGTCGTCCACGCCTGCGTCCCCTGCCCTTGGCGGCCCATCCAACTTCCCATCAAATGACCCGCGTTTTGGAATCCCGTAATCCACGTATCATCCCAATAAAAGGCGCCATGGGCAACATCGCCCGCCGCATAGGGAGGATCTGTATACCCTCCCTCCAACCGCAAATCCATTTTGCGAACTCCGGGTAAGGTCGGAATGTACAGGCCCGCGAACCAACACGCAACGTCGGGTCCCAGCAGCGGCGAAATTTCGTCATGCTGCGCCATACCCTCTGCATAAAAAGTTGCCCCATTGCGCATTCCCGGGAGCCGATAGCTAAAGTCCAGCCCTGAACGTCGCGCTCCTGGCTTCAGAGCATTGCCTGGCCCTGTGTTTCCAGTCGAAAACACGCTTCTGAAAAAGTTGTGCAGAGTTAGCGGATATCCTGGTCCTCCATAGTCAGTGGTTCGTGAGAGCCCGACCTCCAAGTTCGATGTGGGCTTAAAGCTGATACGCTCGCCATGGTCGATCGGCTCAGGATTCAGTGCAACTCCGTAAGCACCAGACAAACCCGCAGGAGTCAGCACAAAATTGTAGCCCGAATACTGGCCAACGTAGCCCTCGATCCGCATCGGCCCAAGCACTCTCAGAAAACTCGGCAGTCGGAAAGGCGTTACGCGGTCCACTCGGAACATGCGCATCGGCTGCGCATTGTCGCTGAACATCAAAGGGCCACCTTGCGAAGGCCCCCACCACAAGCTTTGATTTCCGTAGGAAATCTGCCAATCGGAAAAATTCATTCCCACGTAAGCATCGAGAAAACGTCCTTCGTTAAACGCAGGGATGGGCATGTCGGGTGGAACCGGCGCATTAGGGACTTCGTACGCAACCTGGCTGAAGTCCTCACTTGAAATTGTGCTTCTCTCCGTCGCCGGCAATGCTGGCGCCGATGGCGCATGTTGAAACTCGCCGCGCCCATAAACTACAAACGGCCCATCCGCGGCCCATCCCGACAGTCCCGCAACGTCATTGAATCCTTGCGCCTTGGGTCGGCCAAAATCATTCGTAATCGTCTCACCAAAGTGATAACTATCCGTGAGCGGCTTGCCAGTAATTTCCATGCCCCGCGTGTAAACCGATTCCACACGAAAACCAGCGTTATCTCCGCCGCCCAGCAAATTCAACTCTGGCTTGAACTCAATTTGCAATTCGCGCAACGCCCGCGCCGCTTCACTTTCGTCAGCGACATCCTGAGAAATGCTGTCCGCCGCTTCCTCAATCTGGCGCGCACATTCCATGCGGGTCCACGGGCGCATATCCGCAAACCCCGTGTGGATGTAACCCATCGCCGTCAAACGATCGATCGCCGGATAGACCCAGTTATCCGGCGGCACATAAGGCGAACCCATGTCTTTCGCTTGCCAGTGTCCGGGACTATCCTGTCGCACACCGGGAAGCTCCCACGGTCCACCCGGCAAGTCCGGATCGTGATGCTTGCGGTAAACGTATTCGCTCGTCAGATATCCGATCACGGCGCCCACAAACACATCAGAAGGAAAATGCTGTTTCGCCGTGACTCGGGTCGCGCTGATCGCCGTCGCCGCACCGTACGCAAGGAACTTCATGAACGGACTCGGATATTCATGGGCAAACATTCCCGCGATTGCCCATGAAATTTCAGCATGCTCCGAAGGAAACGAAGTCCCGCTTTTGAAGAATTTCCCGTCGCCACTATCCTGAAACGGACGCTGGCGCCCGGTCGCATATTTGAGCGCCTCTACCACTGCAAGCCCGTCGATGGTCGCTTCGCCGCTCAGAAAGCCGGTTTCGCGCTCGTGCTCGTTCTGCGACATCAGTCCCAAGAAATACACTCCGGCAGCTCCGCCCACCATCGAGTAGGTGCCGTAATCAGAGACGTGGAGATAGGTGTTCAGAGTGCTGGTTTTGTTTGAAAGATGTCGACTCACGGAGCTGTCGGTCGCGAATAGCGCTGCCGCGAACCCTCCCGCCGGAACCAGCCACGTCGCATCCGACAGCTTGAATCTCTCGGGGCTCGTCCACATACCAATCTGATCGTGCAAAAGCTGTCGCGGCAAACCAAGAAGTGTGTTTTCAGAATGCCCGGAACCCTGCCTGGGTTGAGGATTATCGGGTAAATCTCCCGTATCGGTGGCCTCCGGCTGCTGACCAGCTCGAGTCTGATTTGTGCTCTCCCCGACCCGAGCTCCGCTGTTCACATCAGCCATAGGCCCTGGTTTCCGCACCGACTGCCCGACCGCAACCGCCGTGCTCGCCACTAAGCACATCATCCGCAGCCTGCGAACCAGCTTTCGAATCACGCACGAGTCCTTAATACGAGGCCACTAGAACCGCGCTGGTGGTAAGCGAAGCCAGCACCTGCGCATTCGCAAATATTGCCTTCCAGATCGGTGGCCCGCCCAGTGCCTTTTCCGGAACCACCACCATGTCTCCCGGTTGCAGAGACACGCCCAGAGAGTCGCCCGTCGCCCACCCTCCGCTGTGATTGCTGATCACCGTCCCGTTCGCGCGAATGACGAACGTAGCTCGCTTGTTTGCCATGTTGGTAGTGCCGCCGGCTTGCGTCAAATACCAGCGCGCGCTCTTGCCTGGCCGGTACGAAACAGCAGTCGGACCGTACACTTGCCCCTGAACCAATACGTAGCTTGGCCGCTTCGGAATCGTTAGAATATCTCCCGCCCTGACTGTAATATCGCGTGAACTGTTGGCCCACGCCTTGATGTCCTGCGAAACCTGAATCGTAACTCGCCCTGTGGGTGGCGAGCTGACCAGATTGTCCAGTGTCGTTTGCCACTGCGTCAGCGCTGACTCTGCCGAGAGTTTCTGATCCGGATCGGTGGTGCTTGTCGCGGTCAGCTTCAGGTTCGTCTGCTGCTCGCGAACCCGCTGCACCAGTTCCGCGTAGGATCTCATCTCCAGTTTCTGCACCTCCCTGCGCACCAGCACGGCGCCATAGGGATACGCGTTGGGCGAGAATCCGCCAGCCCTCGCTAGCACCGAGCTCAATCGCTCACCCGGCTTTATTCCGTACGTTCCGGGGTGCACGACTTCTCCGCGCACCACAATCGAAGCACCCAAATCTTCCCACCCCGGCACTTGCCGTATAGTCAGAACATCGCCGTTGTTCAAGACTTCATTCGAACCCGGGTCGCCGCTCATGGCTTTCGCCAGTGAAACGCGCTGCTCGTCACCGCTGACTTGCTGGTCGTCTTTCCACACATAGTGGGTGAGATCGGCGGTCTGCAGATCTGCGCTCTGCTTCAATCCGCCCGCCGCTGCGATCAGGTCAGAAACCGTCATCTGCGCAGCCAGCGGGTAACGCCCGGGCCGTTCAACATCACCCTTTACCAGCACCGTCGCAGGATCCGCAGCCGCTGCATTTTTGTGCACCAGCACACGGTCCCTGGAGGTCAGCATGATGTTATCCGTCGGATTTCCCTCAAGCGCCGTACTCAGCTTTACGTTCAGAATTTTCAAAGTGCTATCCGGCATGAACCGGAACACCTGCGCATCTTCGGTTTGAGCATCTGGACCCAATCCGCCAGCCAGGCGGATCGCGTCGCTAATGTGAATATCTCCCGAAGTCCGGTACGTTCCTGGAGCGCGCACATCGCCCAGTACTGAAACCGTAGGCGGATTTTCAAAGTCGTATCGCCCGAAAATCTGCACCGTGTCGAGCGGCTCGAGCTCCGGCGCATTCTGGGGATCAACTAGCGCTTCAGCCACGCTGAAGCTCTGAACTACTGGCCTGTAATCCGGCAAGCTCAATCGGATGATCTCGCCATATTGCAGGGCCGGCTCGGGCAACAGATCTTTGTAAGTCCCAACCAGGTCAGTAACCCGCATTCCCTGCCTGTAGGAATATTTTCCCGGCCGGATCACATGGCCTTCCAGATACACCGCATCCTGGTTATAGGGTGCAATCGGGAAAATCCGAATTTTGTCGCCATCCTGAATCTTGAAGGATTCCAGCTGTTTGGTGACATCGTCCGAGTTGTCGTCCGCAGCAACGTTCAGACTCAGCATCGTTTCTTTCTGATGCGCAATCACTCGCTGCACTTCTACATGCCGCAGAGTCGCGGTCGGCAGCAACCCTCCCGCCAGTTCCAGCGCGTCAGACAATGTTTTCTCGTCTTTCAGCTCGTAAATCGCCGGCCGCCGTACCATCCCTTCAATCGTGATCTCCCCGCCGAGCGGCGGAGCCATCACCGTATCCCCATCCTCCAGCCGCGCAATATTTCCCTTCACTCCATGCAACAGCAAATCGTAAACATCGACGGTTTGCACGAGCTGATTTCCGCGGTATTGCTCCAGAATTCGTAAAGATCCCTGTCCCGTAGGGCCGCCCGCGGCGAAGAGCGCGTTCAGCGGTGTCGAAAGCGACCCGATATCGTATGCTCCCGGTCGCACCACATCTCCGACCACATAAACCCGAATTGACCTCAATCGCGAGAGGGATATGTCGGCGGAAACGTCGCGGAACTGCGTGCGCAAGGTTTTCTGCACTAGTTCTTGCACTTCGGCCAACGATTTGCCGGCAACCAGCACTGGCCCGGCTTCCGGCAGATTGATGCGCCCCTGGTGGTCCACAACCTGGTAAAACGGCCGCGAGACCCCGCCCCACATGGTGACCTTGACGCCATCCCCCGGCCCGAGCACGTAGTCCGGACCGACCGGCAAATCCATGGGAATGCTCTGCAGGTCGCGCGTTCCGTTCACAAACACTTCCATACCGAAGCGTTGCACCGCCGGGGGACGCTCCGCCGCCTGCAAATACATGTCGTAAAGCGATGGAATTTCTTGATAAGGATTCGACCGTCGTACCAGCCGCTGGCTTGGTGTCGTTGCCTGCCGCGCCCGCCGGGCCTGCTCGCGCAACACAGCGTTGTCGTAGCTCAGATTGTAGTTGTTTCCCTGGCCGTTCCCGTAACTGGAACCATAAGCGCCGTTCCCGTAAGCGCTGTACGGCGTCCCATACGGATAGTAGCCGTTTCCGTAGGAGCTGCCATATCCGTCATATCCGTATGCGTTCGAACTCCCATACATTCCCTGGCCAAATCCTTGGTTCGACCCGCTCACGCCAAAGTCGGAATCGAGCGACAAGTCGCCGAACTCGTCGAACCCTCCTCCACCCTGCGATCGTGTCCCGCCCGCATAGCCGCGCCGCTGATATCCGCTCTCGTCGCTTCCTCCCGAACCGCCGTCGGATTCTTCAGCATAAGGCGACGCAAGTTCACCGCCCGCATTCGATTGCCCTTGCCCGAAACCTAAGCCATTACTTGGTCCGCTGGTTCGCAGCAGGTCCGTGCCATTACCAGGTGCTGCCGGCTCCGTCGGCGCATACGGAACCGTCGGAGGCACTTCAATCTGAGGCTCTAACCCAGGAACTTGCTGTCCAGGGTTGAACATTCCCGGCGGCTGCTGTTGCTCCTGCCACTGCGGAGCCATCGGGGCCCCGGTCTTCTGCACGGCGCAGTTCGTTGAGCGAGGATCGCAAGCCTGCTGCTCTTCGGCCAGCTTCTCTTGTGCTGCCTTCATCTTTTCGCGGTCGGCAGCTTCCTCTTCACTCACCCACTTCACCCGCTCCTGAATCAACAACTCCTGCTCTTTCGCCAGAGGCGAGTCAGGATTCACCATTGGCGTCAGGTACCCATACCTCTGCACGATGTCCGTGACCACAGAGCGGAAGGTCACGTCGTTTTCCAGTCGGTCGAAAATCGCTTCTTCCGCAAGATCCCCTTCGGTGATGATCTGTCCGTGATCGGTGGCGTCTTTCGCCATCCAGCGCTTCACTTCCACCAACAAGCCCGGATCACGGTGCAGAATCAGCGCCAGTTGCTCGGTGTTCGCTGCCACGTGCTGCATGTTTTGCCGCGCCAGTTCGGACTGCGAAACCGGTTTCTGTTGCCGACTCTGAGCGAATCCGGTCGCGCACAGCATAACCGCGCACCCCAGAAAGGACAGCGTGTGTAACCTCCCCAAATTTCTCGTTCGATCAGGCTTTTTCGAATTCATCATGTGCTCTACTACCTTTTGGTAGTTCCGACTACATTTCGTCTCAATAGCTCGCCCGGGCTGACCGTTCTTGCACCAGAATCGAAATCCGGAAATAGATTCTATATGAGAATCGCGTCGCAATCCGCGTTACCCCACTGCGCATACCGTGCCATCGGGACCGGCCGCCGCATTCTTGCTTTCTGAATGAAAATTAAGCCATGCCCGATGTATTTCGTAAGAACGCCCTTTCGAGCATAACCCTTCCCGCTCCGAAAAGTCTCCGGGCGGACCCTCTCTGTCAACTGGTTTCGAGGATTGAACAATTAGGGTTCCAGAGAGTTTAGCCGCGCCGCAGACACGGTGAGTGGGGAACCTCACTCTGCAGCCGCCGGTATCTGTGCTTTGCGGCATTATAATCGAATTTAAAGCCGATTTTCTCTTTCCGTCCCCATGTTTGACTCTGCTCTGGGCCCTTGTTTCAGAACAGCCGACCCGGCCCATTGACCGCCAGGAAGCCGCGGAATATTTCGGAGCAACACTCTTTTTAATACTCCAGCAACACCCCGCAGATTGTATTCCTGCTACACTGCACCCAAGTGGGTTAACGATGAACCTGCGGTTCTTCGCAGGTACGAACTTCTAATGGCAAACCCAGACGCGGTTTTCATCGGCGTCGATGTTGGCGGCACAAAAGTTGCCGCCGGCTTGGTCAATTCCGCCGGAGAGATCAGCCATCACACCCGGGTTCCCATGCCCGCTAATGATTCACCCGGTGCTCTCGCGGCCGTCATTTCCGCTATTGACCTGGTCGGCAAGGCGACCGATGAAAATCATCGGCGCGAATCGCTCATCTCCGCTATTGGTATCTGCGCTCCCGGTCCGCTCAATCCACACACGGGCGTCATCGTCAATCCTCCGAACCTCCCTGCCTGGCGTAATTTTCCCCTCGCCGCCGAGATCACAAAGGTCTACAAGCTGCCCGTTCACATCGATAATGATGGCAACGCCGCGGCTCTCGCCGAGGCTCTATGGGGCGCAGGACGGGGTTACAGGAATGTTTTCTGCACCACTATCGGAACCGGCATCGGAACCGGCATTGTCTGCAATCGTCGCATCTATCACGGCCGCACCGGCGCCGCCGGCGAGGGTGGCCACACTACCATCGATTATCGCGGCCCGCGCTGCGGCTGCGGCAAGCTCGGCTGTATCGAAGCCCACGCCGCTGGCCCCTACATCGCCCGCCGCGCCGCGGAAAGAATTCGCGCGGGCGAACGCTCCGTCATTCTCGACTACGCCGAGGGATGCCCCGACCGCATCACCAGTGAAATGGTGGGCCGCGCCTATCTTGCCGGCGACCCTCTCGCCAAGCAAGTCCTTGAGCAAACCGCTGAATATCTCACCATCTGGATCGGCAACATCATCGACTTGCTGGAACCCGATGTGATTATCGTCGGCGGTGGCGCAGGCGCCATGCTGCAACCTTTCTTCCAGCAGATTCACAATCGCCTGCCTACTTGGTGCATCAACTCGCAGTGCCAGGAAATTCCTCTCGTTCCAGCCCACTACGGAGCCGATGCCGGCATCGCCGGGGGCGCGGCCCTGTGCGAAGTCACCACGTCCGCGAATCTATGACGTCGGGCGATTCGGTGTATTCTTCATGTTTGCTGGCTTCTTTTGACCAACAAGATCAGCAGTTCGAGCAGGCATTTTCGATCCTCCGAGAAGCCATCGCTGCCCGCGCCTTCCCTGCGGCATCCGTCGCCGTCACGCATGCCGGGGAATTAGTCGCATCGAAATCCTTCGGCCACTTCACCTACGAGACAAGCGTTGAACCTCGGAGCACGACTCTTTTCGACCTCGCCTCTCTCACCAAGGTCGTCGCGACGACTTCGATGGCGATGCTGCTTTACGAGCGCGGCCTGCTCGATCTCGACACACCTGTGGCGGCGATCATTCCAGAATTCCTCCATGACGGTGCAAAAGATTCCCGCCGCGGCGATGTAACCCTCCGCATGTTGCTCGCGCATTCCTCCGGCTTGCCTGCCTACGAAAAATTATTCCTGAAAGCGAAATCCCGCGACGGTCTCCTGCACAGCGCCTTCGTTACTCCGCTCACTGCCGATCCAGGTTCGCGCGCTGAATACAGCGACATCGGATTCGTTATTCTCGGCGTCGCCCTCGAGCGCCTCGCCGATGAGTCTCTAGACGGCTTTTGCCGGCGCGAAATTTTCGCTCCACTCGCGATGACCGACACCACCTTCAACCCGCCGGCACAATTACGCCCTGGCATTGCGCCCACGCAAGACGACCAATCCTTCCGCCATCGCATCATTCAAGGAGAGGTTCAGGATGAAAACGCTTTCGTCCTCGG
>JASHNX010000296.1 GCA_030041415.1 Candidatus Sulfotelmatobacter sp. | reverse complement strand
GTCGAGTTGAGCAAGACCTACAAAAAGTGGCTGAACGAGGATGTCGTTTGGATCATCACCGACCAGGAGCGAGCTGCGTTCAAGCAGCTTACCAACGATGAAGAGCGCGACAACTTCATCGAGGCTTTCTGGCAGCGCCGCGATCCCACGCCGGACACCGAGGAAAACGAATACAAGGAAGAACACTACCGCCGTATTGCCTACGCCAACGAGCATTTCGCCGCCGGAATCCCGGGATGGAAAACCGACCGCGGCCGCATCTATATCATGTACGGCCCGGCCGACGAGGTCGACTCGCATCCTTCCGGTGGAACCTACGAGCGGCCCATGGAAGAGGGCGGTGGCGAAACTTCGACCTACCCCTTCGAAGACTGGCGTTATCGATATATCGAGGGCATCGGCCAGGAGATCATCATCGAGTTCGTCGACACTTGCATGTGCGGCGAGTATCACATGACGATCGACCGCTCCGAAAAGGACGCGCTGAAATACACGCCGAATGCAGGGTTGACGCTTTACGAGCAGATGGGTTTGTCGAACAAGGCGGATCGGTTCTCCGGGGGTGGGTTGGAGCAGTTGGGATCCGGTCCGGACAGTACCGCCCAGGCCAGCAAAGAATTCGACCGCCTCGAGCAGTACGCCAAGCTGCAGGCGCCTCCGCCGGTAAAGTTCAAGGATCTTGAAGAGATCGTAAACACCAAGATCCTTACCAACCTGATGCCGTTTGATGTGCGTACCGATTTCGTGAAAGTTACGGACGATACCGTGCTGGTGCCCGTCACCATTCAAATGAAATATCGCGACATTACCTTCGCGAATAAGGACGGTGTACAGCGGGGAACCGTAAACATCTTCGGCCGCGTGAGCACGCTGACCGGCAAGGTGGTGCAGACATTCGAAGACACCGCGCAGGTAGACGTCCCTGCGGAGTTGCTGCCCAAGACCGCCGACAACTCATCGGTTTACTGGAAGGCGCTGCCGTTGCGCCCGGGACGCTACAAAGTGGAAGTGGCGGTGAAGGACGTAAACGGTGACCGCAAGGGGCTCTGGAGTCGGGGCATTATCGTTCCCGAATATTCCGACGACAAGCTGGCGACTTCTTCGCTGATCGTTGCTGACTTAGTCGAACCGGTGCCAACCAAAGACGTAAGCACGGGAAATTTTGTCATCGGGCTAAATAAGGTGCGACCGCGCGTCGCTCCAGCAAACGGCAAGCCGGCGGTATTCAAGCGTGGGCGCGACCCGAAGGTTAATTTCTGGATGCAGGTTTATAACCTTGGCGTAGACGATAAAACGCACAAGCCATCCGCTACCTTCGAGTACAACATTGTGAACGTAGCCACCAATAAACCCGTCGTGCAAAAGACTGAATCTACTGACACGATGGGCAATGTGGGCGAACAGGTGACGCTGCAGAAATCGATTGCCTCAGCCTATCTGCAGCCAGGCGTGTACAAGATAGAAATAAAAGTGAACGACAAAATCTCCAAGCAGACTGCTGATCCCACCGCGACTTTCGAGGTAGAATAGCGGCCTGTTTGATTCCCCGGGGGTTGAAGTGAAGCTTCGCCACTTCGGATTGTTGGCGCTGATCGCCGCCTTGTCGTTTTCAGGGTGGGCTTCCGACCGGTCCGCTGTCATCTCGGGATATGTGCGAGACGCCTCGGGCGCTCCTCAGATGGGTGCGGTGGTGCAGATTGCGGGTGCAGCGTCTCGGAACGTTACGGTCTTCACTGATAGCACCGGATTTTTCTCTGCGACGGGTTTGCTCCCGGGCATTTACTCCGTCGAGATTACAGCTCCTTCATTCCTCCCCGCGATACTTGAAAAAGTTGGACTGCGGCCCGGCGTCGACATCCGTCTGAAAGTCACCCTGAATACGCTGCTGAATGCGGTTGACGTTCAACCGCGTCGGGCCAGCGCCGACGGCGACGACTGGAAGTGGACTCTGCGTTCGGCAGCGAACCGCCCAGTGTTGCGCGTGCTCGACGATCCGACCGCCAGTGTCGAGCAGCAGAATCACGAGTTGAAAGCCAGCCTTTCCTTCCTGGCAGGGTCGGCTGCCGAGGGCTACGGCAGCGGATCGGACGTGAGCACGGTCTTCTCAGTAGAGCGACCCGTTTTCGCTGCGGATCGAATGGGGCTGAGTGGGAGTGTTGCATATGCAGACGGCTTGCCCACCGCCTTCTTAAGTGCTTCGTATTCCCATAGCCTGCCCGACGGGTCCGGGCCATCGATGGCGCTTACGGTCCGGCGATTTGCGCCTTCCGATCCGTATCTGGGCAACGCCACGCTCCAGTCGGTAGCACTGAATACCGCGGACGATGTGACCATGGGCGATGTGGTTGAACTGAAGTTCGGTAGCCAGTTCGAGACGATTCAATTCTTGGGGCGAGTCAGCGTTTTTCGTCCTTATGGCTCGGTCAATTTTCATCTCTCCCCGA
Source organism: Candidatus Sulfotelmatobacter sp. (assembly GCA_030041415.1). GTDB lineage: Bacteria > Acidobacteriota > Terriglobia > Terriglobales > Acidobacteriaceae > Sulfotelmatobacter. The sequence continues at coordinate 2,436 of JASHNX010000296.1, read as the reverse complement.
ATACCATGGTGACGTATGGTTACGCCACTGCCTTGCCGAACCAGCCAATCGATAGCGATCTCGACAATACCTCGGCAGAGTCAAGCGGATCCGATCCTCGGCTCAGCGTTTCGAACTATGCGACACAGGTCGAAAGCGCTCAGCACCAGGAACTGAACGTCTCGCACCGCATCGGCGAGAATAATACGATTCAGTTTGCTGTATTCAGCGATCGAGTTGATAACACTGCTTTGCTGGGTGCTGGCGAGGTTACTGCGGCGGGCGGCTACCTGCTGCCGGACGTTGACTCCGGAACATTCAGCTACTCCGGAGGCACGCTTGACACCCGTGGCCTGCGGATCGTTCTGCAGCGCAAGTTTTGTACCGATCTGACCGCAACCCTCGATTATGCGTACGGTGGTACGCTCGATCTCACCAAACCTGATGTTCAGCTGCAACAGGCGCGGCAGTGGATCGACACCGAGCGCAGACATTCCATGGCTGCCAAAATAAGCGGAACTCTTCCCGGTACGCACACCCGCCTGACGGCCTCCTATCGCTGGGTGGATGGATCTGCCCTGACGCCGGTCGATATGTTTAATGCCTCGCCAGGACAGACAGATCCCTTTCTTGGCCTAGTGGTGCGTCAGCCGATTCCAACACTGGGATTTCTGCCTGCTCACATGGAAGCCCTGATTGATCTTCGCAACCTATTAGCAGAGGGCTATGTGCCAGTGATGGGCCGGGACGGGCAAACGCTCTATCTTGTGCAGGCCGCTCGCTCTGTGCGCGGTGGTGTTGCCATCAGCTTCTAAGCTTGCTTTCGTCGTACCTCGCAGCACATCACGCAGATCTCAGTTGAGCCGTTTCGTCACAGTGTGAAAGCACTTGGCCAAGCCAATCATAGAGCCGCTCTTTTTCGCTCCAAGTTCAGTGATCGCACTTGCACCATTCCGTTATCTCTGGAACAACCCTCCGAGCTTCGTTGGGAAAAGCATTTTTCTGGCTCTTTTCACGCCAATCATCGTTTTCTTCGTGATCAGTTTCGGCCTCGCCTATGCGATAACTGTTTGTTGGCGGTTGTGGAAAGCCCATTGATCCAATTCGCGCCTCCTCTTCCTGCCAAACCGAACGACTCGAACCAATTCAGTTAACTTGCATCGCAGTTCTTGAAGTTACCGGTGAGGAACACCATCAGCAAAATCTATTGCTTCCATCGGAAACTCAATGGTTGACTGTTGTGATGAGGTTTGGGTAATGTTTGCAATGCGGTCGGGGCGCTGCGCCTCGCTTGTCGATTAGGTATAGCGTCTCTGCCGGACCAACGGCCGAAGATGGCCGTGCCGCATTCCACTCCCTCAAAATATTGATCGCGAAACCTATTTGAATTCGAGGAGACTCTATGAAAGCGCGCATAGTGCTCGTGTTTGTGCTTCTGACCGCCGTCGGCCTCTCAGCACAGACTTTCCGCGGCACGATTCTGGGCACCGTGACCGACCCTTCCGGCGCAGTCGTCGGCGGAGCTACAGTGACCGTGAAAAATGTGGGAACAGGGTTGGAGCGCACCACGCAAACCAGCGCTGACGGCAGTTATGCGCTTCCCGAATTGCCCATCGGCACTTATAGCGTGACGATTACCCTCGCCGGTTTCCAGACATTCGAAGCCACCGGCGTAGTGGTTGACGTGTCATCTGAGCGGCGAGTAAATGCAACGATGAAGGCGGGCCAGGTTGCGACCAAGGTTGAAGTTGTAGGCGATCTTCTGCCGCAGGTCGAAACCACGTCGACCGAAATTGGCGGCACTCTGACCTCAGACACCATCGAATCTCTTCCAGTCAACGGCCGTGATTACCAGAAGCTCATCTACATGAATCCGGGCGTTGCAGGATCGCCGGACCAAATCACAGATTCTCCTGGCTCATACGGAACGTTTTCCATGAACGGATCTCGCGGTCGGTCGAACAACTTTCTGCTCGATGGAACCGATATGAATGACGGATATCGGAACGATCCCGCGATTAACGAAGCTGGCGTATTTGGCGACCCAGCCACCATTCTGCCCCTCGACGCCGTGGCTGAGTTAAAAGTGATCTCGAACTATGAGGCGGAATACGGCCGCAATAGTGGTGCCGTGATCGATATTGTGACCAAGAGCGGCACAAACAAGTTGCACGGATCGGTGCTGGAATATTGGCGCAGCGGTCAGTTAGGCGCGCGGAACTACTTCAACACCGTTGATTCCGGGGGCAAGAATCCCTTCCACAACAATCAATTCGGAGCCGCGCTCGGCGGACCGATTGTCAAAGATAAGACGTTTTTCTTCTTCGATTATGAAGGACAGCGTGAAACAGGCGCCCAAGGAGGGACAAGCTGCGTGCCCAACCCTTTGGAGATCGCGGCAGACGAAGCAGCAAATGGAGCCGCCAACAAGGTCTCGGCGGCCTTGTTGGCCCGCAG
>JASHNX010000295.1 GCA_030041415.1 Candidatus Sulfotelmatobacter sp. | reverse complement strand
AGAATCCCCACGGACTGTTGGCCAACGCATTCACGACCACAATCCCCAGTCCGGCGAGGGTGACCAGAAGAATGAATAGCACCGCCACCATCGCAACGAGGCCGGCAAAAGGGCTGATCTCGGTCCGCGCTACGTCTGCCACGGACCGTCCCTTATGCCGGACGGAAGCCACCAGCACCGTAAAGTCTTGCACGCATCCCGCCAGCACCGCGCCAATCAGGAGCCAAAGGAAACCGGGAGCGAATCCGAACTGCGCCGCCAGGGTTGGTCCAATCAGCGGCCCGGCGCCTGCGATCGCCGCGAAGTGATGACCAAACAACACCCACTTGGGCGATGCGACGTAGTTGTGGCCGTCGGCGTACAGGTGGCCGGGCGTGGTCCGCCGGTCGTCGAGAGCCAAGGCCTTCGCGGCAATGAACGCACTGTAATAGCGGTAGCCAAGAGCGTAAACGCATAGTGCGCCCAACAGAACCGGCAGGGTATTCATAGATTTCTCCAAGCATGGCGGAGCCTAGCATCCGCGCCTGCCTATTGGAACAGCATGCTACACCCGCGAAAGAATCCGGCACAACGCAGCTTGGCCCGAGCGCGCTACAATGGCGGGCAAAAATCGAGGTCGAAAGGATCGAGCATGGGCACATCCCCCAAAGAGCCTGCGGCTTTACGCACGGAACAAGGTTTAGTCCGCATGGGCCTTGCGCTGGCGAACTGGAGTGAACGCTGGTTTCCCGATCCGCTGGTCTTCGCACTGCTGGGCATCGTTATCGTTTTTGCTACAGGCGTAGTCCTCCACGAGAGTCCCGCCAAACTTGCCATTCAGGGGGGAAAGAATTTCTGGACGCTCGTTCCTTTCACCATGCAGATGGTGATGATTATCGTCGGCGGTTATGTCGTAGCGTCGACTCCGCTCGTATACCGCGCCATTCGTGGTTTAGCTGCAATTCCCCGGTCGCCGCGCGCAGCCGTAGCCTGGATCGCGCTTTTTTCCATGCTGACGTCTTTGATTTCCTGGGGCTTGAGCCTGATCTTCAGTGGCCTCCTGGCTCGCGAACTCGCCCATCGTGTCAAAGGCATGGACTACCGCGCCGCCGGCGCCGCGGCCTACCTTGGCTTGGGCGCTGTTTGGGCCATGGGACTTTCTTCCTCCGCCGCCATGCTGATGGCGACCAAATCTGCGATACCCCCGTCGCTGTTCAGCATCAGCGGTCTGATTCCCCTCACACAAACTTTGTTCTTGTGGCCGAGCATCGCCACAACCGCGATCCTGATCGCGCTCTCGGTACTCGTTGCGTATTTATCAACCCCTTCGCCCGAAAATGCTCGCACGATCGAGTCTTACTCGATCCAATACGAGCCGGTTCGCTCCGCTCTGGAGGTGCGCAGCAAGCCGGGAGAATGGCTCGAACATAGCCCGCTCCTCACCATCGTAATAGGGGGACTGCTTTGTTGGTATCTGGTCAACGTCTTCCGCACCTCGCCGCAGGGCGCACTGGCCGCGCTCGATCTGAACACCTACAACCTGATCTTCATCACCGTGGGTCTTTTACTGCATTGGCGTCCCAGGCGCTTTATGAACGCGGTGGCCGACTGCATTCCGGCAACAGGCGGAGTCATCATCCAGTTTCCCTTTTATGCAGTGATTTTCGGCATGATTATAGGAACGGGCATTGCCGATGCGCTGGCGAAGCTTTTCGCCCTCATGAGCACGCACGAAACTTATCCTCTGCTGGTCGCGACGTACTCCGCGGTGCTCGGTGTCTTCATCCCCTCGGGGGGGAGCAAATGGGTGATCGAAGCGCCTTACGTATTGCAGGCGGCGAATCTCCATCAGGTGCATTTGGGATGGGTAGTTCAGATCTACAACGCGGCGGAGGCGCTGCCCAACTTGGTCAATCCCTTCTGGATGCTGCCGCTGTTGGGAATCTTGAAATTGAAAGCCCGCGATATCGTCGGCTACGGCGTTCTGCAATTAATGGTTCACATTCCGGTGGTTTTCTTTTTGTGCTGGCTATTCGCCCGCTACATTCCTTATATGCCTCCACTGAAGTAGCTCGACGGAAGTCCTTACCGGGCGGGTGGGGCTTTGCTGAAGCATTCCTCAGGCGATCAATCTGGGACAGGCCTAGCTTCCTACAAATCTGGCATACAGGCTTCGCGCAACGCCGGCATCGGTTGTGCCTTTGATGATTGCGCGCCCGTCGGGAAACAGGGTCATCTCATACGGATCGCGCCAGAATTTCAGCACGAACTCGTTGTGCCGCACAGCGCCATGCGTCTGCAGTCGCCGCTCCATCTCCATAAAATCGATCGGCCTTGCGCGTTCGTGAATCTGCACCGAATTCCGCCCGCACATCGTGATATGGGCCCGCCCCTCGCCGGCTAGGTGAACAAAGTCGTGCTGGCCGCAAGCCCGGCAATCTGCTCGGGGAGTCGCGGCGGAGATCTCCGTGTGATCGTTCGTCCACACATCAAATGACCACAAAGTCTTTCGCAGCTTCTTACCAGCCGTGCCGTCAATCAGCAGCTTCATCGCTTCCGTGGCTGCAATCGAAGCCACCACGTTAACCGCGGTGTTCAAGATCCCTGAGGTTTCGCAGGTTTCAACCATTCCCCGTGGCATATCAGGAAAGACGCACGTCAGGCAGGCCGTCGATCCCGGCACGATGTTCATCGTGATCCCATAGCTGCCTACGGCTGCGGCATAAATCCAAGGCAAGCCGTTTTTCACGGCATAATCATTTACCAGATATCGAGTCTCATAATTATCTGTGCCATCGATAATTACATCGATATGCTCAAGTAATTGATTAATATTATTCGGGGCCGTATCGTCGACTCTCGCCTCGACCTCAATCGCGGAATTAAAGGCCGCAATCTTACGTGCCGCGGCAATCGCCTTGGGCAACGATTCGGCCGCATCTTGCTCGTCGAATAAAGACTGTCGCTGCAGGTTGCTCGCTTCCACGTAATCACGATCAATCACTCGCAGCTTGCCCACTCCCGCCCGCGCCAGCAGCGATGCAATCGCAGAGCCGGTCGCTCCGCAGCCGACGATCGCCACGCGGCCTGCGGCGAGCCGCTTTTGCCCCTCAGCCCCGATTCCTCCAAAAAGAATCTGCCTCGAATAGCGCTCTTCGAACCTGTCTTTGGTCACGCCTGCCTCAAGGAGATCACCAGTGTTTGCCGCTAAACCCTTTATTATAAGTCTTGCGAAAATTTAGCTCATGCGCCGCATGCAACACCCGGCCGAATGCTTTCCATCGAAGGAAGCAGTCACCCGAGGAAACTTTTTGCTGAGACGGTACATCCCATCCCTCATACTTTTTGTCGCAGGGCTCGTCATGTTCGCCCTCGCCGCATCGGCACTCTCAAACCCGCACTCTCTGCCATCGAAGGCGCAGCAAAATTCTGAGCCCTCAGCTCTGGCCGCAATGTCCGCGTATGCCGGGCAAACCGTCAATTCCATCGATCTCCCCGGAGTTCCCGATGCCAGCCGCCTGTTGCCCACACTGCCGCAAAAAAGCGGCGAGCCTCTCGATCGCGACAAGGTGCGCGAGAGCATTCGAGTTCTTTTTGCAACCGGCCTTTTTTCCGATATCGAGGCTGAAGTTGCGCCCGGCAGCGGAGGCGTAGACCTGACCTTCACCTCCTCACCCAATTTCTTCGTCGGCTCGCTCAATGTCGAAGGCGCACCATTGCATCCCAACAGCAATCAAATCATTAACGCCTCGAAGTTCCAGCTTGGCGAACTTTACATTCCCGACAAGCTCGACCGTGCGCTGCAGAATATTCGCCAGCTCATGCAGGAAAATGGCTACTATCGCGCCAAAGTCACCGCCGATACTACTTCCACGCCCTCGACGCGCCAGGCCGATATTACTTTCCGCATCGTTGCCGGAGAACCCGCTCGGGTTAATCAGGTCACCGTCGCTCCAAATGCCGCTTTCTCGCAGATTCAGGTTGAGCAGATCGCGCGCATGCGTCCCGGCGACCGCATTACTGCCGCCCGCGTCAATAACTCGCTTCAGCGCCTGCGAAAGAAACTGCAGAAACAAGAGCGTGTCATCGCCCAGGTCTCCATCTCCGCGCAGACGTACCACCCCGAATCCAATTCCGTCGATTACACCTACGTAATCGATCCAGGACCGCTTGTCATTGTGTATGCTACGGGATTCCGCATCAATCGCGGTGTCTTGCGGAGAGAAGTTCCCATCTATCAGGAAAACGCGATTGATGATGATCTGCTAAACGAAGGCAAGACAAACCTGCTCAATTATCTGCAAGGCCGTGGCCACCTGGACGCCAAAGTGGAATTTCAGAAAGAAATCGACCCTAGCCGGATCCGTGTTGTCTACCATATCGACCCCGGCCCCATGCACAAATTCGTTTTGTTGGAGATTTCCGGTAACCAGTATTTTTCCAAGAAGACGCTTCGTCAGCGCATGCAGATTGAGCCGGCCAGCACTTTTTTGACTACCGGGCGTTTCAGCACCGTTCTATTGAAGAACGACATCTCGGCCATCCAGGCCCTGTATCTCGCCAATGGTTTTCGTGCCGCGAAAGTTACCACCAAAGTCGAAGACAACTACCAGGACGTCCCCAATCGCCTCGCCGTTCAGATCGATATCGACGAAGGGCCGCAAACTCGCGTCGGCGCATTCCAGATTGTCGGTGCGCACAAGCTCGATACCGCCCACTTTCCCGAGTTGAGCACTCGCGAAGGCCAGCCCTACTCCGAACAGAGTCTCACTAGCGATCGGGAAGCGATTCTCAACTCCTACTTCAATCACGGCTTTTCCAATGCCACGCTCGATATCATTACCAAACCTTCGCCCGTGCAGCCAAACCGGCAGGATGTGATTTACCAGATTCAGGAAGGTGAGCAGTTTTTCGTAAACCGTGTGGTTGTTGCCGGACTCGATCACACCCGCAAATACGTCGTGCAGCGCGAAGTTCAGGTGGTGCCCGGCCAACCCCTCAGCCAGCAGGATATTCTTGCTACCCAGAGCAAACTCTACGATCTCGGTATTTTCAACGAAGTCGACACCGGCGTACAAAACCCCGAAGGGACCGATCCGCAAAAAAACGTTCTTTTGCAGGTGCAGGAAGCCAAGCGTTACACCTTCACCTACGGCGGCGGGATTGAGTTTTCCACCGGTCTTCCGGCTGGAAGCAGAGCTCCCTCAGGCGCAACCGGTGTCAGCCCACGGGTTGAACTTGGGATCACCCGATTAAACGTCGGCGGCCGCGACCAGAGCCTCAGCTTTCAATCGGCAGTGGGTAATTTGCAGCAACGCGGACTCATCACGTTTCAAATGCCGCACGTTTTCAAGACAGATCGTTTCAAGGTTTTTTACACAATTCTTTACGACAACAGCCTCAATGTAGCCACGTTCACGTCGCAGCGGCTGGAGGGAAAAATCGATCTCCGGCAGGATCTCGGACCCCGGTCGACAACTCATCCCTCCTCCATCACCTATCGTTTCGATTACCGCCGCGTAAAAGCGACGGATTTCCAGGCCGATTTTTCTCCCGCAGAAATCAGCTTGTTCTCGCTGCCGGCAGTCGTTGGAGGCCCCGGCTTTACATTCATCGACGACAAACGTGATAACCCTCTCGAAAGCACTCGCGGCCACTACTTCACTCTCGATACCTTCGCCGCCTCGAGTTACTTCGGCTCGCAGGCGAACTACGCGCGCGCTCTTGCGAGACAGTCCACCTATCACGCTTTCGGGCCCTACAACCACAAGTTCGTTTTCGCCCGCTCCACGACGCTGGGATTAGAGCAGGCTTACCACGGTACTCGCGTTCTGCCGCCCGGCGCCTGTGAAATCACAAACCTGGTCGATTCGTGTCCTCCGGGCATCACCGTAATTCCCCTGCCCGAGCTTTTTTTTACTGGTGGGGACAACTCTGATCGCGGTTTTTCGTTAAATCAAGCAGGGCCTCGGGATCCCGATTCCGGCTATCCCGTCGGCGGCTCGGCGCTTTTCATCGATAATGAGGAATTGCGCTTTCCTGCCGTCAGCCTGCCGTATCTCGGGCCCGGTTTCAGCTTCGCGATCTTCCACGATATGGGCAACATCTACACGGCCGGTCATGACATGGTGAAAGGTGTCCTTCGCTGGCATCAGGCGAACCCTGCGCAATGCCTGCTTGCCGATGGTTCTCCCATTCAATCCTGCATGACCTATTTCAATAACAGCGGCTACGACTATACTTCTCACGCTGTTGGCCTGGGATTGCTCTATAAAACTCCCATCGGCCCATTCCGTTTCGATTTCGGATACAATTTGAATCCGCCTTACTATTTCCAGGGTCTGACACAACTGGTTGGTACGACACAAGAGCTTACAGGCAAATACGAAACTGAACGCCTGCGCCACTTCAACGTTTTTTTCAGCATAGGTCAGCCATTTTGAAAAACCGAATTCATACTCGTAGGACTATTTTTGTAGCAGCAATTGTTGTCTTATTCGCGGTTAGTTTCGTCTTTTGCCACCCGCAACCGGCCACAGCGGAAGTAGTCGACCGCATCGTGGCCATTGTCAACGGGAACATCATTCTGCAATCCGATTGGGATGAAGCCCTCAGCTTCCAGGCTCTTCTCACCAACCGCTCACTCAGTTCCTTTTCCGGAGATGAGCGACGGGCCGTTCTCGATAAGCTCATCGATCAGGAACTGCTTCGCGAGCAGATGAAATCTGCCGATGCCCCGCACGCCACCGACTCGGATGTCTCTGTGCGCATCACCGAGGCGCGAAAATTGTATCCGCAGGCTGCGTCCGAGGCGGGCTGGCAATCGATACTCGCCGGCTATCGCATCACTGAAAGAGATCTCCAAGTCCACTTGCGCCGGGAGATCGAATTGATGCGCCTGGTCGATGCCCGTCTTCGCCCGGCCGTGCAGATTGACTCCAAGTCCATCGAAGCGTATTACCGCGACCAGTTTGTTCCGCAGTTGAAGCAGGCCGGTTCGCGCGACGTTCCTCTGTCGGATGTTTCCGCACGGATTCGCGAGGTCCTCACCGAAAAGAAAGTGAACGAACTGCTTATCTCCTGGCTGCAGACTTTGCGCTCCGAAGGTCAGGTGCAACTTCCCGCCTACGGCAATGACAGGGGAGTTCTATCGCAGTGACTGAGCCTGGCACGAAGCTCACTCCCCGCCGCTGGTGGAAATATGTTCTGTTAGGCGCGGCGGTGGGTTTTCTGGCCTGCGTTGGCTTCCTACTGTATCTCACGACCGATTCTTTTCAATCGCTGGTTCGCCGTCGTCTGGTGGAAGAGATCGAGCGCATCACCGGTGGCCGCGCGCAGGTAGCCAGCATTCATACTGTCCCTTTTCATTTGCAGGTCGAAGTTCGTGACGTCACAGTACATGGCCGCGAGCCACAAACAGACCTCCCCCTGGCTCATGCCGACGCCATTACGGCCCGTTTGAAAATCAGTTCGCTGCTGCGCTCCGAACTCGCTTTTAATCGGGTGATCCTCGATCATCCGGTCGTCCACGTTATCTTCAACCCTGACGGCAGCACTAACTTCCCACCTCGCGCCGCTACCATTGCCGGTGCAGATCCTGTCGAGAAACTTTTCGCTCTCTCCATCGATCATTTCGAGCTGCGCCATGGCCAGATTCTTTGGGAGAATCTTCCGGGGAAAAATCAATCCATTCCCGTCGATTTCACCGCCCGGGACACTTCCTTGGAGATGGATTATTCCTTTCTCGGCCGCCGGTACGACGGTCGCTTGCTGCTCGGTCAGGTCGATACCAACCTTCCCGATTGCAAACCGTTTGCCTGGATGACCTCCCTCGAATTCACACTCGGTTCCGATTCCGCCCTGATCAGTTCTCTTAAGTGGAATTCCGGACACTCGCACTTTTCGGCAACCGGCCAGGTTACCGATTTTCGCCATCTCCATCTGCAGGGGCCATACGAGGCTCATCTCGATCTCGATGAAGTTGCTTCGATTGCCCGCCGCCGCGACCTCCGCTCTGGCACGCTCGATCTCAAAGGCCATGGCGATTGGTCGGTCGATCACTTTTCTACCACCGGCTCGTTGTCAGTTCAGAATCTCGGATTTCAGAATGATCAGGTTTCGTTTTCCAAAGCCTCGTTCAACACTGGCTATACCGTCACCGATCAGCAGCTTTCGCTCTCCAAAGTGCAGGGGAGGATTTTCAGCGGTGGTTTCGATGGAGAAGCTGAAATTAATCAGTGGCTCGCGCCCGCCCAGCATCTCTCCGCCGCCGCTAGAAAAGCGCTCATCACTCCGACCATTTCCGCCGTTCCTTCTTCCAAGGTTCGTTCGACCAACACAAAGCCATCATTTCAGGTCGGAACCGTTCGCATCCACGTCGTCAATCTTTCGGCCGATGAGGTTGCCGCGGGGCTCGACACTCCCGGGCATCCTTATCCGACCTTTCATCCGGCAGCATTGCTGTCGGGTACTTTTTCGACTCGCTGGCAGGGAACTCCCCGTGATGCCGAAATTCAATTCGACGCCGATCTCAATCCATTTACCGAAGCCGCGCGCGGCCAACTTGCCATCGCTGCCCACGCGAACGGCGTCTATCACGCTGCCAGCGATTCGCTCGATCTTCCACGCTTCACTCTGGCCACGCCCAACAGTCACCTCCAGGCCTCGGGAACATTATCCGCATCCTCCTCGGTCCGGCTCTCCGTTTCCACGTCAAGCCTTGCCGACTGGCTTCCGTTCCTTTCAGCGGTTCGTGGTCCTGAGTTTTTTCCCGTTACCTTGGACGGTTCCGCCAATTTCAACGGCGGGATGACCGGCTCGCTTTCATCTCCCCGCATTTTCGGCTCGCTCTCGGCGGAGAATTTTGACATTAACTTTCCGCGGACGAGAAGAACTCACCCCGTCAAAATGCACTGGGATTCTCTCTCTGCTTCTATGCAGCTTTCCTTTGACGAACTTACTCTGCATTCCGGAAAGCTGCAGCGGGATGGCACGTCCGGCGTGTTCGATGGTACCGTCAGCCTGGAGCGTGGGCACATCACTGGAGATAGCCCGTTCCACTTACGCGCCAGCTTGTACCGTGCCGATCTTCCCACTCTCGAAGCTTTGGCCGGATTCGATTACCCTCTCATGGGCGCCGCCGATGTAACCTTGCGTGCCGGCGGTACTTTCTCCCGACCCCATGCAGATGGCGAGATTCATCTCTCCAACGGTTCTGCTTTCGGCGAGAGTGTCCGCCAATTTGATTCCGCTTTCCATCTCGATCCTGATCAAATTGCGTTCTCGGGAATGCACCTGCTTCATGGAGATTCGGCGATTACAGGAAACGCCGCTTACCATCCGCTCACTCGCGCCTTTAACCTCGATCTCACCGGCAACAATCTCGATCTAGCTCAGTTTCCCGAGATGCAGCTTGGCCGTATTTCAGTTCAGGGCCATGCCGATGTCACGCTCCGGGCATCGGGCACTCCCGATTCGCCCTTGATCGACGGCAAGGCTCACTTTCGAGGGCTCACCTTCGATAACGTGCTTGCCGGAGATTTCGATCTTCAGGCCTCGACTGCGAAATCTGATCTTCATCTGACCGGCAATTCTCAATTTCAGC
>JASHNX010000294.1 GCA_030041415.1 Candidatus Sulfotelmatobacter sp. | reverse complement strand
GCTCCGCCAATGCCCTGCACTTCACTGCATCCGGTAAATGAAAATACCTGGTCAGTCGTCGGATTGGCGGGGTCGGTTACCGCAATGGGAGGGTCCACGATGCCCGTGCCTGCATTGCCGCTTCCGTCACCGGTTCCGTCGTATACCCAGCCGACTTTCTCCTGCGCCACAAAGGTTTTGCCAGGGCTGGTCAAGTTGATGGAGTAGAGGTATCCATCGCCATCTCCGATGAAGATCAGTTTCGCGACATCGTCAACCACCGGAGCGGTCAAGATCGTATTATGCGTATTGGTTGAAACCGTAACCGGCCAATTGGTGGGATCGTTGACGAGGGCCGGTGCTCCTCCGCCGAAGACCGGCGTGATCTTGTAGAGTACGCCGCTATCGCCGCCCACGTATACAGTATCGTTGTTATAGTCGATCCAGGGCGACGAATTCGAATCGCCTTTGGTCGTTTGGATGGTCAATGTAGTTTCACAACCGGCCGTCGTTGGGGTCGTGCAGGTCGTGGGAGTTAGCGGAGCGAGAACTGTGCCGTCGTGAGTTGGGGGGGATGGAATCGGATTCGGCAGGACCAGTACGTGGAAATATGAGCCCGTCTTGCTGCCGGAGGCGACACTTTCCACGAACGCTACTTTGGTTCCATCCTCCGAAAGCTCCGGCGAGGTCGTAATTTGTCCTCCCTCGGTGGTGGCGTTATATGCGAAAGCCACCCAAGGCGATCCGCTGTTGCAGGCCGGACTGGCTGAAGTATAAAGATTGTTGATTCCGACGATATTGCCCTGTGCAGCCCCTGTGGTCGTGAGGCCTAACAGGAGAAAATCGGAATTGCAGTTTTCTGCCGTCACATCAAACTGATACTTCACAGGAAACTGATTCTGCGGCACATAGCCTTTTTCGAGAGAAACCGCCCAATCGATGTGCACCTTTCGGGGTTTGATTCGGGAATTTAATGGACGGCGAAATCTCTGGATGGCAACTTGCCGCATCACCCAGTTGTAGACATAGCGCGGATCGTGATCCGCTGCGTTCAGAACATCGTCCGCCCTGCCGGGCATAAGCAAATGCTGGGAACTCCAGTCGTGCGGGTATCCCATATGGGCCGGCTCCTCGTTCGCCGCCGCAGCAGAGGCGTCCTCGCGTGCCTGGCCAAAAAGCGGACTCGCAAGCAGGAAAAGACCCGCCGCAACTAACGATAAAAAGGCTCGCGCCCGCATGGTATATCTCCTTTAACGCAGTCTGGTGCCAGTATTAATCAATTCTTATGTTCCCTCACGCTCCGGAAAGATCACACCTGACTTTCGTAATGCACCGAAGGCCATCGGATTCATGAGATGGTTACCGACGTGCCTGAGACATCAGAATCTAAAGGACTTCGTTCTATCTTTGTTCGATTGCCTTCGAGCTTCGAGAAAACCGAGCCTTCCGCCCAGCGCCAAAATTCAGGCCGTTAGCTGAGTTGCTTGCTGCGAAGCCGTTAAGATCTGCTCTTGGTTTGCCAGGCCCTGGATTTGAATCAGCGGGCTTGCTGAACCGGATCGCGCCTTCTTTAGCATATTTGCCGATGGAATTCCAGTCCTCTGGAACGATTTCTCGCAATCGGCCGTCGAAGGCCCGCGCATGTTTCCTTCCATGTAGGCCAAACCCGGACAGCGCGTGCAGGTTCCCACATGGCTACAGGTCGAACAGGTTGGCAGATCACGGGCGCGGATCGATCGGACTTCCTTCAGCTGCGGCGACTGGTGCCAAATCTCAAGAAACTTTTGCCGCCGTACATTGCCGCTGGGCAAGGGAAACTGCACGCACGGGAAAACGTCACCGTAAGGAGAGATATAGCAGGACGTGTGACCGGCGCTGCACGGAAAGCCATTCATTACGTCTTCGCCCGGCGGAGGCGGAGGCGCGCAGAATTCAGCGACGTCGCCCACCAGTTCCTCATTCTGAAAGATCTCCTTCAGTTCCGAGCTCGCGATGCGCAGCGCGAGTATCGACGTATCTCCGTCGATCTTCGGCGTTATCGTCGGATCCAGAGTGTAGGCGACTCCGAGCTCTTTAGCTAACCCGATCACGCCGGACTGATCAGCGAAGTTGCCCCCCATGAGAACGTTAGAAATGCTGACCTTCAGGCCTTGCGATTTCAGGAATCGAATGGCGCGGACGGTGCGATCGAGCGATCCCGGCAATTTTGTGATGGCATCATGAACCTCGGCGCGATGCGAGTAGACGCTGATCTGTACCTGTTCGATCCCTAATTGGCGAAGCCGTGAGGCTTCTCTCTCGTGGATCATCGTCGCGTTGGTTTTTACCTTCACGTTGAACAGCAGTTTCCGCGCGTGCTCGACAATGGGGAAAAAATCGCGGCGTAGAAAGACCTCACCGCCGCTGAGAGAAAGAAAAAAAACTCCCGCATCGGCCAGTTGGTCGAGCAGGCCAAAAATTTCCGCAGTGGTCATCTCACCGTGGTCGTCGTGATCCAGGTAGCAATGCACGCAGCGTTCGTTGCAACGGTAGGTGAGATCGAGGTGAACACTGAGCGGTACGCCGAGATCCAGAGCTCTCTGATTCATCTCGGCCATCAGCGTCATGGCGTCTCCGCAAAGGGGGGAGAATCGAATGGCCGGTCGGAAACCAGGAGAATGCCATGCTGGGAAAGTTCATCGACAAAACGTTCGGCGCCGTGTTGCGCCCGTTCCGCCTCAACTTCGAATTCGTGACAGATCTTCCCGGCGACAATTTCTGAGAGTGGTGTGCGGCCATCGGCGGCCTGCCAGATCACCGTGGCAACTTCATTGAGCGTGAAAAAAGTCGAGTCCGCGGCCGACATCACCATCATTTCGCCGCCGAGCATCCGTGCGGCGATTGCGGTGCTCCGCGCAATGTACTTTTCAGCCATGGCAAGTCCCAGTCGCTAACGAATAATGTCCCACACTCTCTGGTCGGGCACGAATATCAAGCGGTGCATGGGAACCACACTTGCAAACTCGCACGCGGATTGAAAAACCAGCTTCACGAGTTCGGGATCGTGGGCGAAAAACAGAATGTTCCGCATGAGCCGTTGAATGGCTTCCGTTGGCCCAATCGGTTCGATGCTGTTCCGCAGGCCTTTCTCGAGGAAGAAAAGCGCGCCGAGCGGCGCAGATTGATTCGCGCCGACTCTGGCAAGCTCTCCAGCGAATGGCGTTCCGCATGCAAAATACCGATTTCCTTCGCGCCGCACGTAGGAGATTTCATCGGTGAGCAACGTAACATCGGGTGGTGCAAGGCGAGAAATGGTTGTTTTTCCGGCTCCGGAAACCCCGGAGAAAATGAATGCCTTATCCCGGCGAATGGCGCTGGCTGCGTGAACCAGAAAACCTCCCTGCTTTGCCAGGATTAACGAGTGAACGATGCGCAGCACGGAATCGATGGCGTAGGGATTGCGTGATTGACGAATATGCCCGCGCTTTGTCCGAGGATTCCATCGCCCTCTGAAGTCCCCGCGCTTCAGCAACCACTCGCCTGCTTCGAGTTTCACTTCTAATTGGTCGTCGTCCGTGAGAACTGGTTCCGATGAATCGTAAAGATCGATTTCGAACTCGCACTGCGAATCTCGAGAGCTTCCCACAAAACCCGAATAGCGATCTTCAACCATCCGTCGAAACGAGGAATCCTGTACGTGCAGGGCCAGCGAAATCTCGCCGATCTCGATGAAAACTGAATCAGCCGCGACACTTGCAGTCATGACGCTCATACGTGAGAAGTAGAAGATTGCGGAATGTAGGGAAGACAGATCGCGCCGTTGGCATCCTCGGCGAGATCGACTTTTCTCGCCAATTCTGTTCTCAGCCTGGCAGCATGAATTCTCAGCACGAGATTGCGGATTCGGTCCGAACGGCAGCATATCCACGCCAGCGCGGAATCGAGCAGCGAGATCCTTCGGCTCGGAGCAAAACTGCGGCCTCCGCGGCTGATGCGCACCACTCTCCCTGCCAGATCAGACACAGTTGTGGGCGGATCGCTTTGTGGCATGGAATCGCCACGCGTGATCCACATTCGGTCGTCGTTCCTGTCTTTCATTTCGACGACGCGGTGGATGAATACTCGATGGTTCCGCAGAACGAGAACAACATCCCCGCGAACAATCTCAGCATGTCTTGCAGGCTCGATGGTGAGCAGATCGCCCGGCCAAATCGAGGGAAGCATGCTCGCTCCCCAGGCCGTGAGTCGAATCGTCCCACGGCGCAGAATCTCGACGGAAAGTTGAAGTTTGGGATTCCCGCGAAGGCCCGGATTGGTTGGCGTGGAAGCCGGCACGTTAAGAAGCGTTCCGGTGGAACCGGCATTCAAAGTTCGTGGGGTCGATTTTGCCGCACGCAAGTGCCATCGTCTCGAAAACCCGCTCGTAGCGAAATGTAGGCTCTTGATACGGCTTTTTTGCTGCCGCCGTTCTCTCGGTCGCGGCTTCTTGGCGCGTATTTTCTTCCGGTTGAGACATGAAAACTTGCGCGCATCCCCATTACGCCGTTGCGCGAGCCGGCCGCACGGTTACTGATTGAATTACCGCACAATTTCCGGTCAAGTTCAATGCATGTTTGGGCACAGGTATTGGGTTAGGCATCATTCCGCGTGGTTCGGGAAAACGGCCCAACAAGCGGGTCTTGAAAAGACCACGTGGCGCTAAATGAAACTTCCTCCAGGATTGCCTCGCCGCTGAAAATGCAGAACCATTGGACAAACGAAACAAAACGATATAAAAAGTAAGGCGAAACAAAAGTGTCGCTTCATATCGCGAACTTTTGCCAACGCCTACTCGAGTGCTCAACGAAGAACGCCGCCGCGCTATTCTCGACATCCTGAACAATCAGGGTCGGGTCCTTGTCGCCGAACTTTCGCGGCGATTCCAGACTTCGCAGGTCACAATTCGCAAGGATCTCGAGATTTTGCATGCGCACGGGCAGGTTCACCGCACGCATGGCGGAGCTTTGCCGGCGCGAGAAAGCGTGCTCGAAGACCCAACCTTGCGTGAGAAGGAGAAGCTGCACCAGCCAGAAAAGCTTCGCATCGCGGAAGCCGCGGCCAGCAAGGTTGCAGAAGGTCAGGTCGTCATTCTCGACTCCGGTACTACGACAACGGCCATTGCGCGCGCTTTACGGGACTTTCGCAGCCTAACAATCGTGACCAATGCCGTGAACATCGCCGCCGAGTTGAACGGCACCGCCGTGGAAGTGATTCTTACTGGCGGAACGCTGCGCAAGAACTCGTTTTCGCTGGTCGGCCCTATCGCCGAGGAGACTTTGCGGCGATTGAGCGCCGACTTATTGTTTCTTGGGGTCGACGGTTTTGACGTGCACTACGGATTGAGTACGCCTAACCTTCTGGAAGCGAAAGTGAACCGCGTAATGCTGGAGATTTCGAAGCGCACGATTGCGGTCTGCGACTCGAGCAAGTTCGGCAGGCGCAGCTTGTCGCTGATTGCACCACCCTCCGCCTTGCACGAAGTGATTACCGACCGCGGAATTTCGAAATCCGACCACCGCGCGTTAAAGCAAGCTGGAATCGAGATCACGATTGCCTGAGTCGATTCACCCCACACCGCGGATCGCGAAATCTGCAAGGAGAATGAATGCCCGAGTTTGACATCACTATCGCCGGCGAACTGAATCTCGATTTGATTCTTTACGGCTTGCCGGATGAGCTTCCCCCGGAGCGCGAACTGCTCGCCGATCGCATGATGCTCACCCTGGGAGGGTCTTCCGCGATTTTGGCGCATAACCTCGCCGCTCTAGGCAGCCGCGTGGGGTTTCAATCACGCATCGGGGACGATGATCTCGGGGCTTCCGCTTTGCTGCCGCTCGAGAAAATCGGCGTCGATGTCTCGCAGTTGCGGCGCGTTCCCGGCCCGATCAAGACGGGCCTCACCGTCGTTCTGCAGCGGGAAGCGTGGCGCAACATGGTCACGTACTCTGGGACCATTGCAGAATTGGCCTGGGACGATCTCGATTTCAGTTATCTGGGCGATTCGCGCCACTTCCATATCTCCTCTTTTTATTTGCAGCGTGCGCTTCGGCCGAGAATTCCCGAGCTGTTTCGAAAAATGAAAGAAGCGGGGCTCACCACTTCGCTCGATACAAACGACGATCCCGATGACACGTGGCAAGGCGGGCTGCTAGAGGCTCTGCGTTATGTTGACGTGTTCCTGCCGAATGAACGGGAGGCACAAAAAGCCGCGGGAGTAGGCGATCTTCAAACTGCGATCCAGAAACTGGCCGGTCTGGTCCCGCTTGTGGTCGTGAAGATAGGCCGCCAAGGCGCGATTGCGCAGCGCGGAAAGGAACGATTGACCAGCCCGGCGATCGATGTCGAGCCAGTCGACCCGGTGGGCGCAGGAGACAGCTTCGATGCGGGATTTCTGCACAATTTTGTGCGCGGGGCAGATTTGCAAACCTGCCTTCGCGCCGGCAACCTTGCCGGTGCTTTTTCTACCACCCAGCCGGGAGGCACTGAGGCATTTCGCGACGCCAATCGCCGCCAGCAGTTTTTTCGAGAGCACTCGGGCCGCTAGGGATCAGATCTCTCTTGTCAACTTTCGTAAATTTCCCACGCGCATATCTCGGTTGTCGTTACTCTCGTTACCTTCAGTGTTTCCCGATCTGAAAATATGATCAGTATCGGGACCCATGAAAAAGCTCACCTTCCTCCTTTCTCTGACCAACGACGATAACGACTACCAGCAGGAGCAAGCCGCTGCGGCGGAGAAAGCCGCGCGCCGTCTGGGAGTCGATCTGAAGATCGTTCACGCCAACAATGACGCAGTCGCGCAAAGCCAACAGCTGCTGCACTACATTCAAGGCGGAGCCGAGAGTCGGCCGGATGCAATTGTGTTTGAGCCGGCGGGTGGAACGGCGTTTCCGCAGGTGGCCCGCGCGGCAGTCACGGCTGATATTGGCTGGGTCGTCCTGAATCATAATGCGGACTATCTCACAAAGTTGCGGCAGAACTGCCATGTGCCGGTTTTCTCCATCAGTTCCGATCACGGAGAAATCGGCCAGATTCAGGGCAAGCAATTTGCCGCGCTCCTGCCAAAAGGTGGATCGATTTTATACATTGAAGGCCCCGCGAACAGCCTGGCGGCGAAGGAACGGACGGCGGGCATGATGCGGACCAAACCATCCGGCATTCAGCTTAAAAGCTTGCGAGGAAACTGGACCGAAGAAAGCGCTTATCGAGCCGTGAGTTCCTGGCTGAAACTGAGCACTTCGCAAAAGACACCCATCGACCTGGTGGGAGCGCAAGACGACAGCATGGCCGCCGGAGCAAGAAAAGCTTTTGCCGAAATCGCCGGCACCGATCGCGATCGTTGGCTGAAAGTTCCATTTACCGGCTGCGATGGCCTTCCCAAGACCGGTCAATCGTGGGTTCGAAGCGGGCTTCTGACGGCAACCATCTTCATCCGCCCGAACGCGGACCTCGGGGTCGAGATGCTGACCGAAGCCATCCGCACCGGCTCACAGCCGCCCGAGCGAAAATTGATCCCTCCGGAGTCCGTGCCCGCGCTCGTCGACCTCGCAGCGAAAGCGGTCGGTGGCGATTCTTCGCATCGATCCGCGCACGCCGGCTTCTAAGGCTGCGAAACAGCAGTCAGCCGATACCTTCACATCGTGTTTCGGTTCATCGTCCCGCGCCAGCATATTGGCATTCCTGCCGCAACTGTTTACCATGACAGCCGATGCCTCGCGACACCGCAGTCGATCCCAAGCAGGAGATTTTGCGCACGTCTGCCCGGCTTTTCCAGCAGCGCGGGTACGATGCGACTTCCATGAACGATGTAGCGGCTGCGCTGAAGCTGAGTAAGGGCGGCCTCTATCATCACTTTCAGAGCAAGGATGAAATCCTGTTCGAGATCATGAATCATGCCATGGAAATCACCCAGGAGCGGGTTCTGAATCCCTTGCACGGCATCGCGGATCCCGAAGAGCGGCTGCGCACCTTAATTCGCCTGCATATTGAGGTCGTGCTCAGTCCACGCGATCGGGAAATCACGGTGATGCTGCACGAGAATCACCCGCTGCCGCCGTCGTTGCGCAAGCGGATCAACGCTCGCAAGAAAGAGTACGTGCACTTTCTCGAAAAGCTGATCGCGGAAGTGCAGAAAAACCGCTCGCAGAAGCCGCGGGAGAATCATGGCAGCGGCGACACCGGCAAAGCCAAAGTGAGCGCGCGCGCCGCAGCCTTCGCGCTGCTCGGAATGATCAACTGGATTTATCAGTGGTATAAACCGGAGGGCGACCTGCAAGCGCAGAATCTGATTCCGCAATTCACCGAGTTGGTTTTCGGAGGCTTCTTCGCGTGAAAACCTTGTTCGCCAGATTGGCCGAGGTTGAGGAGCAGCGTGTCGAGAGCGGCAAGCTGTACCGCGAATTTATGCGCGTTCCGTCGATGAGCGCCGGCTTGTACGTGCTTGGGGCGGGTGAGACAGACCGGCAAAAACCGCACCGCGAAGACGAGATTTACTACGTATTGCGTGGCCGCGCCCGTTTCAAAGCCGGTTCGGAAGACCGTGAAGTCTCCGCTGGCAGCATGATTTTCGTCGCCGCCGAAGTCGGCCATCGCTTTTACGAAATCGAAGAAGAGCTGGTCGTGCTCGTCGTGTTTTCCCCGGCTGAGACCTGAGGGGCTCCGATCTCATGAACGTTGAAATTGTGCCGATGCGGCCGGGAGATTGGCCCTCGGTTCGGCAAATTTATGCCGAAGGAATCGCGACCGGCGAGGCCACGTTTGAAACCGATGTTCCTGACTGGGAGCACTGGGATCGAGTTCATCATAAGGATTGTCGGCTTGTAGCAAAGAAAGACGGAAGAGTAATGGGCTGGGCTGCCCTCAGTCCAGTTTCCGCAAGGCGCGTTTACGCAGGCGTCGCCGAGGTTTCCATCTACGTGGCCGGAGACGCGCGGGGACACAAGATCGGGACGTTATTGCTCGAGAGTCTGATTCGAGAATCGGAAGCAGCCGGAATCTGGACGCTGCAGGCTGGCATCTTCCCCGAAAATCGTGCAAGCATCGCGCTACACACAGCCTGTGGGTTTGCGAAGGTTGGAGTCAGGCGGCGAATTGGCAAGCTGGGAGGTCGCTGGAAGGACGTGATGTTGCTTGAACGCCGCAGTTTAAAAATCGGTGCCTAAGTATCAACTTCCCGCGATGCCGACGAGGGCTTGCTTCGGAGCGATCCAATAGGTTTCCTCTTTAATGTCCTTTCGGTCGACAAAACCGAGGCGCTGCAAGATCGCCTTGCTATTTGTGATCATCTCGGGATGACCGCAGAGGTACGCATGTGTGTTCTCCGGCCTGAGCCTCCATTGATCTGCATATTTGCGGAGAATATCGTCGGCCCGTCCGATCTCGCCCTGCCACTCGGCGTGATCCCATGGACGGCTGATTGTGGGAACATACTGCAACCACGGCATCTCTTCTGCCAGTCGAGCTAGCTCATCCTTGTAGCCGAATTCCCAAGGACGGCTCGCTCCGTTAAGCAGAAAGAGCCGCTGTACCCCGTCAAACCGGCCCTCGCGCCAATCTCTGGCAAGCGTTCGAATCATACTGACGAACGGCGCCACGCCCGTGACCGTTGAAACCAGCAGGTGATTAACGCGGCCGTCGCTGGTCTGCAACGTGAATTTTCCCTTTGGGATTTTTCGCATGAGCAGTTCGTCGCCGGGTTGCAACTTGTAAAGCTCAGGCGTGAGCATCCCTCCGGGAACCAGTTCGAGAAAGAACTCGACTGCCTCTTCGCAAGGTGCCGAAGCCATGGAATATGGTCGCTCGATGCGCTTGCCGTTGATTTCCAGGCCAAGCGTGGCAAATTGGCCGGGAGCGAACTCAAAACGTTCTCCCGGCCGGAGGCGGAAAGTCCACAGCTCGGGCGCGATGTCTACACGTTGCGCGACACGGGCGCGATAGAATTTTTCTTCAGGAATGGTCATCGACGAAATAGGCAGCCCTCCGCAGATCGTGCAAATCCGCTGAGCCACAGCAGCCGCCTCTTACATTAGATGGCATTCGGAGACGAAGGATTTAGCGCCAAACGCGCCGATCATAAGACACCGGCTCATTTGGCGATGACGAGAACCACGAACGTATCCGGCAAAATCGACCTACGCGGATGCGGATTGTCAGCCGTTGGTGCCGGGGGCGGACCGAAGTCTGCCGTCACGGTGTAAACGGTGTGCGTTTTTCGATCGAGCGCCATGGTCCGCGCGCCTTTCTTTGTAGGAACAGTCTCCGCCACCACGAATTGGCCGGGCGATTCCTCCTTTATTACTGTCAGCACTCCTTCGCCGCACGAGGCGAAGGCAAACCCGGTTTCCTCGTCAAATCTGGTCGCGTCCACTCCGTCGCCTATCGCTGGCGTAGCCAACACCTTGCCGGTGTCGGCATCCACCACAGCCATCATCTTGTTGTCGCAACCTACAAACAGCCTGCGATGCTTTGTGTCCATCGAAAGCCCGCTCGGCTCTTCGCACGGCGCAAGCGGCCAGGAAGTCTTAACTTCGAGTTTATTGGCGTCAATCGCTGTCAGTTCACTCTTGTCTTCGATGTTGACAAAAACCTCGCCTTTGCCGTCGCTGGCCGCAAACTCCGGCTTGCCGTCCAGCTTGATCGTGCCAAGCACCGTTCCTTTTTCGGCGTCGATTGCCGTAGAGTCCTGGCTTCGACCATTAAAGGTGAAGACTCGCTTCGTCGCCGAGTCGTAGAGAATCGCATCGGGATTTTCTCCCGCCTTCACCTTGCCGCTGGTAGCCAGCGTTTTTAGATCGAAGATACTGACCGTTCCTTCCCGGCCGTTGCTGGTAAATCCGCGGCCCAGTTCCGGAGCGAGCGCGATGCCATGAACTCCCGGTGTATCGGCAATGTCGCCAACCTGCTTGCCGGAATCAAGATCGAGCACAATCACATGGGTCGACCGCGAAATATAAAGACGGCGCGCCGAGGCGTCGGTCGTCATATAGTCCCAACCACCTTCTCCGCCAATTTTGTAAGTCTTGACAACCTTGTATCCCGGCCCCGACGCAGCCAGCGCCACCACGGCGGCAAACGAAGTAAGCAGTGGCAGCGAACGGCAGACGAAGTTTTTCCTGGTCAAAACGTGCTTCAGCAAACCGGCTTGCATAGATTCCCTCTCCTCTGAGCTTCCCCGCTCCGCGCAAGCGAAGCTTCGATACTGAATCTGCGGCATTCGACCGCGCCCCGACAAAATTCTAAACGAGTGGGTCTGGAAGTAACTTTACCTTATTCCGGGATAAGAAGATCCTCGATCCCTTCCACACGAGGAAACCGATGCCAACTCTGAAATAGAGACAAAAAGAATTGTGCTCTTGCCACGAAAATTGACATTACGAGCGTCTAATGAATTGGTAGCATCAGAAGACAGCTTTCGCCGCACCTCTTATTGAATGAGCCTCACAAGAATTCCGGCCCCCGTTCAGTCAGCCGTCACCGAACTGCTGGCGGAGCTGCACGCCAAAGGCGGCTGCGAAAAAGTAGGCATGACCGGCGAACAATTTGCCGCGATCCTGTGCGAAGTCAGCGCAAAATATCTTCCTCATAGCGCCAGCCACAGCGAATGCCGCGCCTTTCTGCTGACGGTTAGGGTCGAAGAGCTAGTCCTCGCTCGTGCCTGCGCTGGCGGCAGCAATGCCGCGTGGGAGGTCTTTCTCACCCGCTATCGCGAGAAGCTCTATCAATCCGCGTTGCGTATCGCCCGCGAGGATTCGGCGGCCCGCGATCTGGCCGACAGCCTTTATGCAGAGCTCTACGGCACAACCCTGCGCAACGGGGAACGTGTCTCGAAACTGTCATCGTTTACCGGCCGGGGATCGCTCGAGGGCTGGTTGCGCACGGTGCTGGCGCAGGAGTTCGTAAATCGTTATCGCCGTACCAAGCGCCTCGTCAGCCTCGAGGAGGAAAACCAGGAGGGGGTGCAGTTCGCCGCGCCTGAACCTGAGCCGGTTTCGGCGGCCGATTCGCGACTGGAGTTTGCCACCGACGCAGCTCTTGCCGAGCTGCCCAGCGAAGACCGGTTCGTGCTTGCCTCTTACTACCTCGACGGCCGCACATTGGCCGAAGTAGCCCGGATGTTGCGGGTACACGAGTCAACCATCAGCCGCAAAGTGGATAAGCTGGCCAGGCTCCTTCGGAAGAAGATTCTAAACGGCCTTATGCGAAGAGGCATGGGCCGACGCGAAGCCGAAGAAGCCCTGGATGTGGATGTCCGCGACGTACAGATAAATATTCGGCGCAGCCTGACGCAAGAATCTACGATTCCGGCGTTCTCGCAAGAGAAGGAGAACTTGCAGATCGAGCAGAAAGTGGCGCGAAGAGTCAAACGCTGAAATCGGCAGCTCAACTTTGAAACAACAGTTCGGAAAGCACTAAAGGTCAGAAACGAGAGAAGTCCGGAAGAGCAGACGACGCGTAGGAATCATGCAGGACGCTCCAAAAATCGTGGTGAAGCGGTTACAAGAAATGGCCGTTTCCGATCCGCACCCTGAACCCAATCTGCTCGCCTCGTTCGCCGAGCAAGCTCTGGATCGATCGGACCGGAATCTGGTACTCGATCATCTTGCCCGCTGCGCCGAATGCCGCCAGATCGTCGCACTGGCCGTACCGGAGGTCGAGCCCGAAGCAGTTTCTGGCTCGGGCTTCATCCGGCCGGGCTGGTTACGCTTGCCTGCACTTCGCTGGGGATTCGGTACGGTAGCGGTTCTTGCGCTGATTTCTGCAGGCGTCCTCCGATACAAGCAGCCGCATGCACCGCAGACTGATTTGGCGACGAGTTCCTCTCATCCTGGCCCGATGATTGCCGGGCAAACTGACGTTGCGCCAAGGCAGTCTGCACCAGTCTCGCAATCTCCACCCGCGTCGCAAGAAGAGAACACCCAAGCCTCGATCTCGACTCTCAAAAACCGCGAAACTTCGGCTCATTCTCAATCGTTGGCCGCGAAAGGCGGTCTTCAGTCAGCTGCAAATAGTGGCATCACGAGTGACCAGGCAAAGCAGATTGAATCACCAACCACGAAAATCGTGAATAATCTTGCGCCCGATCAACTCGTCCAGAAGCAGGCCCAGGCTGCTTCGCCGTATGATTCCTATGCTAGTTCCGACGTCGTCAAGGCGAAGGCCGCAGTTCCAACGCAAGCGTCCGGAGCTTCCGCACCTGCGTTTTCACCTGCGGGCATTCCGCCGCAAACGTCACCGTCCCTTATGCAGAGTGATTCACCTCGATGGGCCGTCACGGCGATCGGCGGGCTGCAGCGTTCTTTCGACGCGGGAAGGACGTGGCAAGACGTAAGCGTGATCACCACCGACGGGCAGTCGCAGAATAAGATCGTCTTCCGTGCAGTGGCTGCCGTAGGGCCTGAAGTCTGGGCTGGAGGCTTAGGCGCGATTCTCTATCATTCGAGCGATTCAGGAACGACTTGGCAGCAAGCTCTTCCTTCTACCTCTGGCACCCAACCAGCCGGCGATATCACTCAGATCGAATTTTCCAACTCGCAACAGGGCAAAATCAGCACCTCCGCAGGCGAGACTTGGACCACATCCGACAATGGCACGACTTGGGCCAAGCAGCAGTAAGCCTTCGCAGTCAACGACGGCGCTCCGGTCAAATCCTCTAAGCCTTTTAATTTCATTACCAAAGTGACGTTTACACGAGATTTGTGGTTCTTTAACATCGCTCTCGTGGTTTGGCAGTTCTGGGGGAGGGCTGCCGAGGCGTCTTAGACTGCAAAGTCTGGGGCGCTTTTTTATTTGGTCTTCTTGATCGGGCTTGAGCGCCTGGCCGGCTGCCTCTTCCGACCCGGCGGTTTATTTGGAACAATGTGCGCAGTAACCGCCAATTTCCAGTCGTGAAACTACAATTCTGAAGCGGCAGTCTTTTTCCACCTGGCTCTTCAGCTTCTCAAATATGTCGCTGACGAACTCCATGATCTTGCCGCAACGCAAGCAAGCCATGTGGATGTGGTCGCGGTTCAGTTTGCGCTCGTAATAATGCCCTTCGCCGTGAATGTGCATCAGATCGAGTTCATCGATCAAGCCCTGCCGCTTTAGCAAGCGCAGCGTGCGGTACACCGTGCTGCGGTCCACGCTCGCGTCGAGCTTTTGGGCTTTGCGCAGTAACTGGGCCGCATCGAGATGTTTGCTGGCAGTTTCCATCACGCCCAGAATCGCGCGCCTTTGCTGCGTCATGCGGATGCCGCGTTCCGCGCAATAGGCCTGCAGGCGGCCCGGCATTTCGGTTTGTGGCAGAGGCATGGAAGACTCCCCGTGTCGCAACTGGTTGCAGTTGAGATGCGACGAAAACTTGCGCCAAGACTTGACCCTTGGTTACCCCCGAATCGATACTTAAAGAATGTACCAGATGCGACCGATTTGCAACTAGATCGCCTGCAATCACCCTATCTATTAATCCATGTCCCTGTTCGCAATCACGGGTTTCGCGGCAAATACAGATGCAACTCAGTTGCAACTAACTTCCAATAGGATCCCCTCGGCCGCGAAGCACACGCCACGATCTCTCCTGGGACTATTGGTCTTTCTGCTTGGTTCAGCGGTTGTGCTCTCAGCCAGCATAGGCGGAAGCATCTCCGGCACAGTCAAAGATGCATCTGGGGCCGCGATGGCTGACGCCTCGGTCGGCCTCCTCAATCTGGGCACCGGGGTTCGGCAATCCAATCGCACTGATGGCAAAGGGCGATACAATTTTCCCGTTCTTCCCGTCGGCAACTACGTTCTGGAAGTCAATCACGCCCGCTTCAAACCTTACCGGAGCTCCGCTATTGCTCTTAACCTCGACAGCAGTCTCGTCCTCGATGTCACCCTGCAGGTCGGCGAACGAGCCGAGCAAGTCACGGTAACTGAGAGCGCCGCTCGCGTGGAAACCGGAACCAGCCAGTTGGGCGAGTTCATCGATAGCCAGCAGATGACGGCTGTTCCCTTGAACGGCCGCAGTTATACCGACCTTCTTTCGCTTCAGCCCGGAGTTGCTCCGGAAACATCAATCACCTCCGAAACAGTTCAAGATGTCGGCGCGAGCGCGCTCTCGCCCTCCGGCGATCTGAATCCGGGCACGATTTCAATCAACGGGCAGCGGGAGTTCGCCAATGCTTTCACCGTGAACGGGAGCGACGCAGAGGAAGACGTCAACATGGGAACGGCGATCATCCCCAATCTCGATTCCATCGCCGAGTTTCGCATTCTGACCGGCAATTTCGACGCGGAATATGGTGAATTCAGCGGCGGCCAGATCAATGTGGTTACGAAATCCGGCACCAATTCCTTCCACGGCGACCTCTTCGAATTTCTGCGCAATACCGATCTGGACGCCCGCAGCTATTTCTCACCAGATCGCGGCACATTCATTCAAAACCAATTTGGCGGAACTTTGGGCGGTCCCATCCGGCGTAACAAGATTTTTTTCTTTTCCGACTATCAGGGCACGCGCCAGAGGCAAGGAGTCGATACTGGGCTGATCCCCGTCCCTTCGATCGAGGAACGCAATGGAAATTTCTCTGCGCTGGCTAGTTCGTTCTATACGACCCAGATCATCAATGGGGAATCAATAGTCACCCCTACGCTCGTCTCCGGTCCGGCCTGGGCTGAAACGCTCACCCAAGGGTTTGGCTATCCGATTTTGGCAGGAGAACCTTACTATTTTCCCGGCTGTTCAAGCACGAACTACACTTCGCGAACCAGTACGCCTCAT
>JASHNX010000293.1 GCA_030041415.1 Candidatus Sulfotelmatobacter sp. | reverse complement strand
AGCCGACGCTACCCCCCTGCTTCAAGCCTTAGCCGCTGAGCCGAAGATTCATCCCTATGAGAAAGCGTACTGGTACTTAGCGGCCTTATCAGACGGGATCAATGCATCTTCAGAAGTCATCGATACAGCGGCAACGCGCATCGTCGAAGCGTTGGAGAGTGGGATCGCAGCTCGTCACATTTCCCGTGTTGATATCGCGGAACGGCTTTGGCGCATTGTTCTTCCGGGGGCGGGGGTCGAGGTTCAGGCCTTAAGCGAGATAGTCAGGTTGCTCGTGGGTGGTGGGTGGGCCCCAAGCCGATGGCTATCGAGCCATCTCGAAAAACTTCAATCGAACGTAGCTAAACAGATCACCCGTCTACTTCAGAAGAATTGGAAAGTTCGGAAGGTGTCCGATACCGAGCACGAAGAGGTTCATGTTGTTGGGTCCAGATAACTCTCAGCTACCGCCGCACGCCCCCAGCGATGGGAGCGGGTTGGGCGTCCTGACCAAACCTCCCGCTGTTCTGATCCACTACATCCGTCTGTTCTCCGTTTCTCCTCGAGCGTAAGGGGCATCCGCTTCAGAGATCGAGCATGATCCCTGTTGGGGCGTGGTCGCTCGCGTTTTCCTGCCCACGCGCCCATCGATCAACAGCGCCGTCCAGAGGCGGTCTGCCAAGTTTGGCGAAAGCAGAAAATGATCGAGTCGCATGCCTTTGTCCTTCTGCCAGCGTTCAAATTTGTAATCCCAGAGGTCCAGAGCGGCCCCTCCGGATGTAGCTTCCGCATGGCAGCAAACGCGCGAAAGCCTGTCGGCTCGCGGGTTGGATTAACGCGTTGTCATTTAGCGATCGAGGTCGGATAAATGTCTTCCGGAGTTGGGACGACGTCATAGTCCCCCCCCAGTACCACGCGTGCGCCGCTCGCCATGAGTTCGGCAGCGGCGGCAATCAGACGGTCACACCAAGCCAGCTTGTATTTGAATTTCGGTCTAGGCTGCTGGGGCCGAAGAACCGGACAGTCGCGATGCGCATTTCTGATTCTGTAGCGTGGGCCAAGCTGCCCTCTTAGCGCCGAAAATAGCGTTCCGCGCTATTTTCATAATTCGTGATAATCGAAAATAACGAGATTGGCTATTTTCACGGGCGAAAGCGTCCCCCAGTGGTTTCGTAACGCTCGAAATGCTACAAGGGAAAAATGTGCTGACCGTTGCAGTGCCCGCAATGACACTGGAAAAGTGCTCCGGACGCGAACGTCCGCCGTAACAGACACGTGCTCATCATTTAGAAGTGGGGCCGTGAGTGCGTTGGGTGGTAGAATCTCGTACGGATGTCCTCGTTATTGCTTGGCCAGGTGGACATTGTCGCCCGAGAAGAGCCACAGAGCACTTCATGGGCAAGTGACAAGGATCTGTGGAAATCTGTGAATACTTCCACATTTACTTACACAGTTTCACAATCGTTGTCTTGGATGAAAGAGACATAGAATGTGAAATAGGCTGCAGAATCAAGCACTTCCACGAAGAGCCGGGATGGCGGAACTGGCAGACGCAGCGGACTCAAAATCCGCCGGTACTTGGTACCTTGGGGGTTCGACTCCCCCTCCCGGCACCAGCACTTTATCAATGAACGCAACAACTTGGGCCGGGTCGATTTCTCTGCATTCCGAAGGATTATCAACCTTTCAAAATCCCACGCTGCCTATCACTCTGTTCATATTGTGGCGGACTGAGCAAACCGGAAATTGGATAACGGAGAACCAGACGAGCTAGGAGTCGACCTCGGAGACTCGAAGCCCCTTTTCAGACCAGCGCCTTCGTTGCCTACGCTGTCTGCCGGCAAAACCGTTCGACAAAACGCCGATGTCTCCATTAAATTGAACGGAGATTGCGAGAACAGCAGGATTCTGCCCGAAAAACGGGGGAAGCCATGGATGTCCGGAATTCATCGGGTGCAGGTACGCTGATTGTCGTCGTGTTCGTTTGCGCAGCCCTCGGCGCCGATTCAGCAACCGCAATGGCACAGATTACCCGGCGTTCGTCGAGCAGCGAGTTGGAAATCACAACAACATCCTGCCCGGCTGGAAAGCAACTAGGCTCCTACGTCGGCTGTACGATCGTCGCGAGCGGCGGGTCGCCGCCCTACACCTATTCCATCAGTTCAAATCCCAATTCTTGTCCGCTGCCCGAGGGAATGTCCCTTGATGCCTCCACGGGCGAGATCACGAGTTCTCTAATCGGCGGCCAAGGCACCTACACTCCGAGGTTCGTCGTCACCGACTCGGATGACGATCAGGCGTCTCGCAGCATCAACCTCGTAATCGACGGTAACAATGCTTATTTGCCAAATGTCTTTCCGTCGAATTCCATTTTTCACCATCGCGTCGACGCCGCCACCACCGGATTGCCGGTCGATACTTCTCCTGCAGCGCCCATCTATAGCGGATATTTATCGGCGACCATCAAAGCTTTCTTCGGCAAGGATTCCTACGAGTCATTCCCAAACGGAATTCCGGCCATTAAAGTTCCCTACAACCAGCCGGACGTCTCTGTCACGACAACCCTTTATCAGTCTTACTTCACCTCGGGACCCATTCCGCCCTACGCTCCGGTGGAAGGAACCAGCCGATCGACGGGCGACCGGCACGTGCTCGTTTATCTCGAAGCAGGCGGCGGGAACAAACCGGCTCTTTATGAAATGTGGCAAGGCATTTACGAAAACGGCCCCTGGACTGATTCTTCGAACGCACTGTGGCCCAATGTCTCCGGGAATGCCCTGACCCCGCAAGGAAAAGGAACCTCCGACGCCGCAGGATTGCCGGTTGCGCCCCTGCTTGTGAATGCCGATGAGGTGATCGGCACCGGCACTTCCGAATCGCCCAACGGGACCGTCAAGCATCCCATCCGATTCACCGTCAATCACATGCTGGACTACTGGGTCTGGCCCGCAACCGACACCGCGGGCACCGGCAGTTGCGCCCAAAACGGCACCACCATTCCCGTGGCGTCGCAGATTTCACAGTCCTCGCCTCCATCCAGTTGCACCATGACCGGACCGGCGGGTGAGATCTACCGCCTGATGGCAACGGTTGCGACGCCGTCCTGCGCTGCCACCAGCCCTCAGGCGAACATCATCATCACCGCATTCCGCGACTACGGAATCATCCTCGCCGACAATGGAGACAGTGGAGGACTGATCGGCACTCCCGACGGCCGCTGGAACGACAACGACCTCTCCTGTCTTAGCAGCCTTACGTTAGCGGATTTCGAGCCCGTCAATGTGTCGAGCCTGATCGTCAGCGACGACAGTGGCGCCACTAATCACTGAAGCTTCCATGCGATAGCGGCAAGCCAGTCTTGCCACTGTCCTTCTTGATCGGGCCACCGAAGGTTGATCTGTTGAGACCGTACCCGCGCTCTCAAAATCCGCCGGTAATTGGTACCTTGGGGGTTCGACTCCCCCTCCCGGCACCACCACAGCGTCGAGCTCCGTCGCGAGCTGAGCCTTGAGACCGCGGCTGGCCTCTTCGAACTGGGCTTTAGCCCGCGCCGCGTGTCTCAACAACGTGTGCAGACGCTTCGGACCTAGTACCAACAGTCCGAGGATAAGTATGACTAGGATTTCGGTCCCCAAAGATTTACCCCTCAGTTATATTTTGGCCGTCGGGAACGGTGGTTGTAGTACTGGCTGGCTTCTCTTCCTCGGTTTTCATGGCCGACTTGAATCCACGGATACCCTCTCCGATTCCTTTGCCCAGCTCGGGAAGTTTCTTCGGCCCGAACACCAGCAAAGCAATTCCGAAAATGATCAGCAGATGCAACGGTTGGAACAGACCCTCTAACATATATCCTCCTCAATCTCTCGTCGAAAGACGTGCAAACAATGCGTGGTTGGTTAAATACGGGCGCCGCGGCCTGTATCAAGTGCGGCGCCCAGTAGACAAAAGCAATCCGTGAAACGGACAGCGAAGCTCGGTCTACTGCCCTGAGCGCACCGCTGAATCGGCTTCGACAGCCATCGTCTGCAACAGGCTAAGGAACTTTGGACTTTGGCCGATGAAGAGCCCATCCGCTGTGAAACTCTTGACCGTTGCGACCGCGCCGGCGAATTTGTCGGTGAGCGGTCGAATGATCGATACACGGGGAAGGTTGGGCTTGAATTCGACCGGGACCGGGAAGATCAAGCTGGGCTGCACTAACGGGTTGAGTGGATTGAAAAAGTTGGGGAATTTCAGGCCTGAGATAGGGTCGGCAAATGGCGCAACCGGAGCTTGCACTCCGTTGCCCGAAAAATCGACCCATTCCAGAAAGTGAGCGATCTCGTCGCCACCAATGCCAAGTGTGATCTCAAGCACTTCCGGATCGGTCACTTTTTGACTCATGGTCGCGTACAGACTCGAACCGCCCTGCTCGATGTATCCGAAGTGGAAGGCCGCCACGTTGGCAATCGCCTGAATATGGTCGTTGCCTGGAAAGTTTGGATTGGATTTGCCTTCGTAATCGGCATCGGTTCTGGGAATGGCAGTCACGCCATTGAGAGTAAGCGCTTGGGGAAAAGTGGCGCCCAGGTCAGGATTGGTTGCGCTCCGGTAGCGGATGTACCAGCTAGTGTCGACGTTAAGATTCATGAGGTTGGTGAGGCGCGATGCCCCGGTCGACCCCTGAGCTGTACTTCCCGGCAAGGTCACGAACTCATCGAAGTTGACCGGTTCGGCCCCTCTGGACTCCAGATAGGCATTGAGGAAAGTGGCGTGGCTCACTTCATCCAACGCATTGCTGGCAATATATTGTGGACCGTCCGGATCGAGATTCGACAAAGCTACCTGATACGGATTCAACGGTTCATTCGGGTCTATCTCAATCGGTGGAAGATTGCCGATGCCGCCGAGTTCCGCATACTGGGTCCACAGGTCCGACTCGATCAGTTCTGCCGCTGCCAGGAAGCGGAGAATCGCGATATCGCCCGCGTTCAGGGGGCCGCTTTTTTGTGTCTGGGCCTGTGCACGCGCAAATGGTGCATTCGCTAACAAACCGGCGCCCATTGCTGCGCCACCTGCCAGAAGACCGCCCTTCAAGAAAGAACGCCGGTCAACTGGACGATTAATGCTGTAGGGGTGAAGCTTCTTTTTCATGTTTGTGCTCCAATTTCCATTGCTTATGATTTTGTTCCAGCAGTACTGTGCGTTAGACGAAGGCGATAACTGAAGAGATACATCCAGAATGTCATTTACTTGTCAACTCTTTGCGGGTTCGCAGTGACAACATCGGTGGAAGGATAGAATAGAGAGGTCAGTTGACTAACTCGTATGACACGCCCTACGATTCTCTCTCTCTCTCACCTTAATATTCTGTTACGGCTACATATACAACCCCGCTAGTCGAATGTTATTCCCACTTCCTCGACCTAATTATGTTGATGAACAGGTCTTTGGATACTCTCCCATCGACGAGTTGGGTTTTCGGAGTTGATTGTGCGGTTTGCTGGAACATGTAGCAGAGAAGGCTAGACCGAGGCCTCTCCGTGCTCGCGCCTGGAATTGACGAGCCAGGCCACTCCGATACTGATGCCGTAGAGTGCAACCATCGGGGCGGCAAAAAGACACATGTTAAGAATGTCAGCGGTGGGTGTGACGATTGCTGCGATAATGAAGATGACAAGTATGGAGTATCGCAGATTGCGCCACATCCACCGGGCTGTTATCACACGCATTAAAGCGAGAAACAGCACCAAAATCGGCATCTCGAAGATAAGACCGAGGCCAACAATGATTGTTACGAAGAGCCTCGTATATTCTCCGATCGTGATCATCGGTTGGAACTGCCGCCCATAGCCGACTAAGAAGTCCAAGGACGCTGGGTAGACCATTCTGTAACCAAAAAGACCTCCAGCGACAAACAAAGCTACCGTGCTAAGTAAGAAAGGAAGAACATATCGCTTTTCCTCACGATAAAGTCCAGGGGCGATGAACAGCCACAACTGGTAAAACACAAAAGGAGAAGCAACGAATAGTCCTCCTACAAGCGCCAGATAAAGATAAAGATTAAAGGGCTCAGTGGGATTTATTGACTATTGAATAATATAGTGACATTTTGGATTTTCTATGCTATGGTCTTGGCATGGGAAACCCGGCGGGTCTACGGCGAGATTTTGAGAAGTTAGAACGGCGTCGCCTGG
>JASHNX010000292.1 GCA_030041415.1 Candidatus Sulfotelmatobacter sp. | reverse complement strand
GTTGGCGCGCGGCCCATCAGCTTCAGCGTGTCTCCGACTTTGCGATCGGAAAGGATATTCAGAAAAGGGGACTGGCCGAGATCGACGGCGAGAGCCTGCTTGAGAGTGTCGTCGAAAACCGGGTCGCCCGTAGAGTTGATGAAGTCCGCCAGGACGACAGAATCCTTTTCGGTGAGAGTGCTGGCAGAGGCAGCGGGCGCGGCGGAGCGCGAGTGAAAATAGAGTCCTGCAGCCACAACGATCACGACGGCTATCAGCACCGCCGGGACCAGGATTTTGAGGCGCGAACCGGACGGAGGAGCAACCGAAGTAGACGTCACATGCGACGCCGAAGGCTGAACTGGCGGGACTGAGCCGGCCGACGAAGCCGATGTCGCGGGAGTCATAGCCGGTGACGAGGGAGTGGTTGCAGCGCTGACCGCTGAAGCCGACCCGACGTCAGCGACTGGAGTGCTGGCTGCTGAGACACGCCCCGAGTCGGTATCGCGCTTGAGGCGCTGCAACTCGGCCCGCATCTCAGAGGCGTGCTGGTAACGGAGGTCGCGGTCTTTCTCGAGCGCGCGATTGATGATGCGTTCCAGTTCCGGGGGTACGTCCGGATTCAGCCGCACCGCAGGCACGGGAGCGCGATTCAAAATGGCATCGAATATGGTGGCCGAACTCTCGCCCCGGAACGGCAACTGGCCCGTAGCCATTTCATAAAGGACCGCTCCGAACGAGAACAGATCGGTGCGGGCGTCCAATTCTTTGGCGCGAGCCTGCTCCGGCGACATATAAGCGACAGTGCCGAGGGTAGAACCGGGGCTGGTCAGGTGCTGCTCGTCGATGGTGCCTGTGACTGTGTTCGCCGAAGCAATTTTGCTCCCGGAGTCATGTGCCGGCTCCATCTTCGCCAACCCGAAATCTAGAATTTTGGCGTGGCCTCGTTTCGTAACGAAAATATTGGCCGGCTTGATGTCCCGGTGGACGATGCCTTCGGCGTGAGCGGCGTCGAGTGCGTCGGCGATCTCGATCGCCAAAGCCAGCAGGGTGTCGATGTCAAGCGGACGGCCTGCGCTGCGATGCTTCAACGTTACGCCGTCGAGAAACTCCATGGCGATGAACGCCTGCCCGTGCTGGTCGTCAATTTCGTAGATGGTGCAGATATTGGGGTGATTTAAGGCGGAGGCAGCCTTGGCTTCGCGCTGGAAACGGCTAAGGGCTTGCGGGTCTTTCGCAACGTCGTCCGGTAGAAACTTCAGCGCCACGAAGCGGCCGAGCTTCACGTCCTCGGCTTTGTACACCACGCCCATGCCGCCGCCGCCAAGCTTCTCGATGACGCGGTAATGAGAGATGTTTTGGCCGAGCATGGCGCGACGCCATGGTAAGCGGCAGGGTAGAACAAGTCAATGAGAGCCAATGAGTTGAGAAGATTTTAGATTGAGTTGGCCTTAAATCCCATTGCACTCGACATCAAGCTATATGACGCGCGGTGAGCTATCCTCTTTCCCAAGGAGAATACGAGCTTGCAACCGATCCCCACAATCGCACAACTTCTATGCGCCTTCCTTCTCTCGCTTCCTGCCCTCGCCCAACAGGCCACTTGTTCCGTCCCCTCTACCGGCTTCCTTGGACTGGATCAGTACCGGGCATCGCGGATTGCGATCTATACGGACGACTTCGGGCAACTCGCGCGCTATCGTGACGCCAACGCCGCAAGTAGGGCACCCTCGGCTAGTGAAAACCGGGTCGTATTTCTTGGCGATTCCATCACTGATTATTGGAAGTTATCGAACTATTTTCGTGGCAAGCCATACATCAACCGCGGAGTCGATGGGCAGACTACATCACAGATGCTGGTTCGTTTCCGCCAAGATGTCATCGATCTACACCCCAAGGTGGTGATCGTGCTGGCAGGAACCAACGACATCGCTGGCGTCACCGGACCCACGCGCAATGAGGACATCGAAAATAACTTTGCTTCCATGGCCGATCTCGCGCGGGAGCACGGCATCCGAATGGTCTTCGCCTCCGTTCTTCCCGTGCACAATTACACTCAGGATGCCAAAGAGTCTTTTGCGCTGCGTCCGCGGGAGAGAATTCTGGCATTGAACGAATGGCTTAAAGATTACTGCGCCAAGCACCGCCTCGTATACCTCGACTACTTCAGCGTCCTTGTCGATAAACAAGGCATGCTGAAGCGCGAGTTGGCCGACGACGGGCTGCATCCGACTGATGCTGGATACAGAATCATGGCCAGCTTGGCAGAGAAGGCGATTCAGAGGGCTCAGAAAGCACTGCCAGGGCCGGGATATTGAAACTCATTGATGCATTCATTAGAACGAAAAGGCGTAAAGGGAGAGTTGCTCTGATAAAGGGAAACTGTTCCAACCATTAGCAATGGGACTACTCATTCTCATCGCGATTGGTTCAATAAATTCTCTGGGTGATGGGAGCGACCTGCACGTGAAGCCGAGAATAAGAACGACGATTGCTAGACATGAGACCTGCTACTCGGCGGCAAAGCCATCCATACCAATCCACAATTGCGCAAGGAGTTGCAGATTCTTTTTGTAGGTACGAGTAACCGTGAATTCCTTTCCTCCTCGCACACGCAGCACATATTCGCCGGATGCCATTGGACGAATCTCTTCAACTGTTGCTGCGTTCACCAGCACCGATCGATGAATCCGCACAAAGCCATGCACAGTCAACTTTCTCTCAATGATCGAGATAGACTCGCGCAACATGTGCGAACTTGAACTTTGCAACAGCAAGACATAGTTTCCTTTTGCTTCGACGGCGGTAAGCTCCGCTGCATCTATGAAGCGAATCCTTCCCTTTGCTTTGATCGCAATTCGTGCGGATTTTCCCGTTGTCAGGGCTTGCGTATAATCGCGCTTTGCTCCGGACGGCAGACGATCCTTTGAAGGCGGCAGTTCTTCATGAGCGGCCGTTACGAGTTCCCCCATATACGGATCGCCGTTATCCAAAAGGCCTCCATTATCAGGTCCCGTCCATGAAAGATGCTTTGTTCTGACTCTATCCCTTGCTCACTGCGGACGGAAAGCTGGATTGCGCGCCGAAGTAGCACTCGATGGACTCTAACTTTCCATTCTTGATTCGGAGATACTCTACATTCCGGAACGATTTACCATTCTTGGTGTGGCAAAGATACTTCACAAAAGCATCATCGGCGCCAGTGGTGATCCGCTCCAGGTCAAATTGTCCAATGAAGTTGACCTGCGTGTCCCAGCATTGGGTCTTGAACATGCTCTTGCTGATGTGGTCGTCACCGGCCGCGCTCGAGAAGGTAAAGTTGTCGGCGAGCAAGGCATTGAACGTCCCCAAGTCTTTATTCACCCACGCTTCGTACCACTTACGGATGATCTTCTCGTTTGTTAAGTTCTGCTCCTCGAGTGCGCTGGCCCTTGCCAGTCGTGTAAGGGGCACCGCGCCAACCAGCGCGCAGGCTCCCGTTGCGAGCAGATTCCGGCGCGACCCCATTATGCTTCTCATTGGTTGTTCTCCTTTCATGACGCAATTCGAAAACGCTCCCTCCGGTCGTAACGTTGGATTCTGCTTAACATACGAACCAGTTGGTATGCTAGAACAAGTAAGAACCGTTGTGATCGATGCGATCAAGTCCGTTTGCGGTTGCCTGGCGCGCGAAGAGAACTCAACCAGCCCACGATATTCTTGATTCCCATACTCCATACCTTCACATCTTGAGCATTCTTTGCCAACACTTCGTAACCTTCGATCATCGCGATCAGAAAACTCGCAGTCTCTTCCGGAACCAAATCGCGGCGGACTGTTCCCTGATCCTGCCCCTTCCGCAAGGCCATAGCGACTTCTGCCTGCCAGGCATGGAAGATGTTCTCCAATCGCTTGCGGAATTGTTCGTCGAGCTGAGACATCTCCTGTGCCAAATTGACCAGAGGACAACCGCCCTTTACGTCTCTCGGCTGATGTGGTATTGCCCGTACGACGCCGATCAAAGCATCGATAGGGTCTTTGTCCTTGCTGCGCTGGAGAGGACGTACCCACCTGTCACGTGTCAGCTCTGCGACGACCTCTTCGATAATGGCGTATCCCAGAGCTTCCTTGCTTTCGAAGTGGTAGTACAGGGCTCCTTTGGTGACGTTGGTAGCGGCCAGGATTGTATCGATACCGGCACTTTGGAAGCCGTATCTGTAAACCTCGTTAAAAGCGGCTCGCAACAAGCGCTGTCGCGTGCGCTCAGGATCGCGCGGCCTCGGTGCTCGACGTTTCCGGCGCTGACGTGGCAACAACATACCAACCAGTTTGCATGATATGCAATATCAAGTCAAGCCGGCATTCAGCTGGCAACATACCAACCAGTATGCGCCGTGGAATAAATCAAAGTTAGTCTCGCGCCGGAACAAGAGTGGCCGGAAATCTGGACTTTTTGAAATTCACCTACGGTTTGATGTAGTCGTACAGGATCCAGTGACGATTTTGCAAAGATACGATCTCGGTCTCGGCAGGCGTGCTGTGAGGATCGCATCCGTGCCATCCACTACTCCGTAACTTCATCTGAGCATTCCGGCTAAGCGATTGAGAAGTCGAGGCCGCCGGTCTGGTTTGCCGGTTGCTATGAAAGGCGGGGGCAATCAGTTGGCTTCTCGCCCAGTCGCGACACTCAATCTTTGGTCGGAGGAAGCAATGAACATGCGAAGCATGAAGTTGGCTTTGGTTCTTCTCACGGCAGTTTGCTTGGTTGGAGCTCTGCAACTTTGGGCACAATCGACATCAACGGGCACAGTTGCCGGTACAGTCACTGACCCCTCCGGTGCGGTGGTTGCGGGGGCGACGGTCACGCTTACTGATACCGGCACCAACGCTTCACGAACTGCCGGGACGAACGCGACTGGAAGGTACTTTTTCGCAGATGTTACGCCTGGGACCTACACCGTCACGGTTGAGAAAGCCGGTTTTTCGACCGCGAAGGCGGAGCAGCAAGTGGTGCAAGTTGGACTTGCCCTTACCACTAATCTGGTTCTGCAGGTCGGGGGCACGAACGTGGTTGTCGAAGTCTCGACCGTTGGCAATGAGCTGCAGACGATGAACGCCACTGTGGGGAACACAGTTCCCAGCATCGCCATCGACAACCTGCCGAGTATCGGCCGCGACGTGAACACATTTATCGAGTTGCAACCAGGAGTAAGCGCCGGCGGCGATGTCGCCGGTGCAGTGAACGATCAAAGTTATTTCTCGCTGGATGGCGGCAACAACAGCAACGATATGGATGGCAGCGGTGGCGTCTATACCGGTACTCAACAGAACATGGTGATCGGCGATCCAACCGGAGGCATGTCGACTCAATCGTTTACTTTCTCCGCGCCGTCGGGCGTTATGCCCACGCCGGCCGACAGTGTCGAGGAGTTCAAGGTGAACACCGCCGGGCAGACCGCCGACTTCAACAGTTCCGCAGGCGCCGAAATTAAAGTTGTCACTAAACGCGGCACCAGCGCTTTCCACGGAACCGCGTACGAGTATTACAAAGACAACAACTGGTCGTCGAATGCCTGGGCCAACAACGAATTTAACTGGGAGGGAGTAGCCCAGTGCGGAGCGCCAAATTGCGGCCACATCGACCTTCCTTCTTA